>JBOFJM010000283.1:0-3126 GCA_051656825.1 Kluyvera sp. | reverse complement strand
CCTGGGTACTTCCGGCGGGCTTTAAGGGCACGCGTGATGTCCGCTTTGCCATGTGGGTTTCTATGCTGAGCATGTGGGGCTGCCGTGTGGTCGTGGGCTATGTGTTGGGTATCGTGCTGGGCATGGGCGTTATCGGCGTCTGGATGGGGATGTTCCTTGATTGGGCTGCCCGAGCTGTGCTGTTCTACCGCCGCCTGATAACCGGCCGCTGGGCGTGGAAATATGCTCCGGCGAAGAAAACGGATACCGCCTGATGCCTGAATCGCGCTGAAAGCAGTCAGAAATAGACGGTTTTCGCGCAAATAGGGGAATAAATCAGCAAACGATTTATTTTATGCAAATCAGGTTTTGACAACCAACGGGGACCTCGTTAATATTCGCCCCGTTCACACGATTCCTCTGTAGTTCAGTCGGTAGAACGGCGGACTGTTAATCCGTATGTCACTGGTTCGAGTCCAGTCAGAGGAGCCAAATTTAAAAAGCCTGCTTTCGAGCAGGCTTTTTGCTTTTCAGGCCCTGGTAGGCTGGGCTTGCGCCTGTCACTACGCGCCGCGTCGCTCAACTTGTTGATAGAAATTGCCTATCCAGGACGCCACCATCGCTGAATAGGGCTGCTCTGGGGCCGCCATCTGTTTCATTTCGTCACCGGTCTTCTGCAACAAAAAAACCAGCCGAGGTTTTATCTTCTGGATTTGCGCCGGAGAAAGCCCCATCCCATTCAACTCGTCGATAAGTTGCCCAAGCGATAACAGCATCTCGCCCAAAAACTCCAGCCGGCGCAGATAACGGGTTCTCTCCTGCACCAGTCCAAGCCGGTTTAATCCATAGACATGAATCGAGGTTGCCCCTTTCGCGCTCGTCGGTTCGCCACCAGGCACCACCAGACTCACCGGTGGGTTTCCCGTGCTGACAAATTGCAAATGCTGCAAGGGATCATCGACATAAGGATTCAGTAGCAACGGCTGTTCCGCCCCCACATCTCGCGCTTCCGGTTGAAGACGAACGCCTCCCTCCGCAAGCGGGAAACTGTCCTTTTTGCCGGATAAATGGCGCCCTCGCATCGCATTTTCCAACAGGTCGCTCAGGCGAGTTGAGCCATCCACCGTCTTCTGCTTGCGCTTGCGGTTACAATCGATGCAGCTAGGCAACAGATTGTCCCAATCCATCGCCAACCACCAGTATCCAGGATGGGCGTGATCCTCGCTCACCGCGCTTTTCGGACGATAGTGTTCGATATCCACCGGAGCCGAAGCGGAAAAGAATGTTTCACAATAGGCGCATTTATAATGGAAGATCTCATTCAGCCGTTTTTTGATGTCATCATGCTTATAGGCTTTAAAGGGAAAACTCTTTTTATGCCCATCGGCCGCCGCATAGTGCACCCGTGAACACTCCAGCTCAGTCATGCCCTGTTTGTTTTTTGCACTCAGCACGGCGGGCGCTAAAGCCTGCTTTTTGCTGCGGTCAATTTTTCTCATTGCATGACCTTCTGTAAAATATCCAGAATCTCATTACGCGTGGCATCGCGTAGCGCTTTGATCCGATCGGCAGAACTATCACGCCGCCTTTTCAAGTAGATTGCCACGGCTTCCTGTACCAGGCGATGGGCTTCGGACGTTCCGACAGGCATGGCTTCAGCAATATCTTGCTGGAAATGCGCCACCACGTCTTTCTCTTCGCTATTGAGCTCGTTTTTTGTCAAGAGATCGGCGACATTAGCCATCTGTCGATTTATTTCCGGCGTCTCTGTGGAATATAGCTGGAAGAAATCAGATGTCAGCAGTTGCTCAACGCGCATCGTCTCAACCCCAGGTAACTCGGTGAGAACCTGTACAACCGTAGGGTAAGCGCTGTTTACCGCAACGTCGTGGCTGGTTATACGCTGTAGTACCTGTACTTCCCCGTCATACATCCCGCGCAAACAGAGCGGGTCATGGGTCGTTACGATAAACGTGAGGTGAGGCAAAGCACGCCGCAGACCGTTCATTATCTGCATTTTCCAGCGCGGGTGCAGATGGGCTTCCACTTCATCGATCAGAACGACGCCACGAGCCGTTTCTAACCCATCAAAGCCAGGGTTAACTCTGGCGTCCATCAACCCTCGCATAATGTCACAGACCATAGCGAGCACAGAACGAAAGCCGGATGAAACGACGTTTAACGGCGTTTCCGTTGGTGTCGAAACACCGCCGTAACCGTTGATAGCCGTTACGATGCTACATTCCTGAGTTTGATTGTCGCGTTTGACAACCGCAAATTCGCCCTCTACGGCCAGTATTTCACGTAATGCTCTGACCACCATATCGAATCTTGCGTCGCTTAACTTCAACAGCCATCGCTCAGGGTTACTGAGCACACTGCCATCAAACAGGTTTCGCACGGCGAGATCGGGCGAGAATGCACGCTGCTTATGCTGATAATGACGGAAAGCACCATACGCAAAAACGGGACCGACGTTGAACATCCCCTCACTGTCTATCCTGGGCGCTCCACTTGCTATCGTCAGCCGTCTTGAATTCCCCAACGAGCTGGTTATTTTCACCTGCGCAGTTGCCGAGTCATCCTCTGGCTCTCCGCCCATCAATCGCGGGTTTAGCACATAGCCTCGCCAGTTAAGCGCCAGCTTGTCTCGTGCTGCTTGCGTCGTCATTGCCAACGCGATGCCTTCCAGAATAGAGCTTTTTCCGGTCGCATTTTCGCCGAGAACCAGTACCGCCGCCGCTTCTTGTTTGTCAGAGTCTGGACGCTCTGCCGCTGCCTGGGGTAGCGTAAGCGTCAAATTTTCCAGCGATTTGAAGTGTCGAAACTCAACGGACTTCAGCGTATCAATCGGCGCATCAGCAAGTTCAACCTTATCGACCTTAGAATAGGGAACTATCTCATCCAGCCGCAGCGCATCCACGGCCTCTCTGAACCAAAGGTCACCTTGCTCTTGTCGGAGCAACGGCAAAAAAACTCTCTCTATACGGGCTGAAGAGAGGTAGGGCATTGCCCCTTTTCGCGTCCCCAGTTTAGCGGCAATACGGCGTAACAACAGATACCAGCTCCCGCCAAATTCTAATTCAGCGAACTGAAAATACCGTTTCAACAATGTAGCGGAATGGTGCGTAATCGCGTCTACCATCG
>JBOFJM010000282.1:0-2016 GCA_051656825.1 Kluyvera sp. | reverse complement strand
GTCACCGCCCACCGCCAGAATATTGGTCAGTTTGGAGGGCAACACCGCATCCGCTGCGCCGCGTTTTTGAATCACCAAATGGCAGTCCGCCAGCGACAGCAGCGCGGGCAGTGCGTCGTAAGATTGCAGCGGGAAGAAGCGCACGTTATCTAACCCGCGCACCCTCGCCAGTTTTTCCAGCCGCGCCTTGCCGCCGCCTTCACCGACAATCACAAACAGCCACGGTTTTTCGCGCTGTTGCGCCGCCACTTCAATCACGCTCTCTAAGCCCTGTTTTTCACCGATATTGCCGGAATAGAGCACTATCGGGCGATCATCCGGCAGGCCTAACTGCTGGCGCAGTACTGCCACCTGCGTGGCACTCACATCGCGAAAACGCGCCACTTCTGACCAGTTAGGGAAGAAAATCACTTTCTCGGCAGCCACACCTTTTTCACAGGCTTTATTCATCATGGAGTGTGAAATGGTCGATACGTTATCGACGTGATGCAGCCCGCTGCGCTCAAAAGCACAGGCGAGCTTCGCCACCGCGCCTGGCTTGCCTTTGCCCGCCATTCCCAAACCGAGCATGGCGTCGACTTCATAATCCTGAATATGCAGCAAAGTGCGCGCACCGCTGAGTTTTGCCAGCAGGCGCATTCCCGGCGTGCAAAAGAGCGTCAGCACGACGCCAATAATGCGATCTGGCTTCCAGTGGCGCTGGGCGATCAGCGGGAAAAAACTGCTGACGGCAAAGCTTGCAAGGTGAATCAGGCGCTTTAGCGTTGAAGGTTGTTTGGGCACATACAGCGGGCAGCGCCAGACCGTTGCCGCGCCCTCCTCCCGCCGGTAACGCCAGGCACAATAGCGTGCGCCAACTTGCCACTCCGGGTAATACGGCGGTGCGGTAATCACACGGACGTCATGCCCCTGGCGAGCCATCCACTCGACCATTTCGCCGGTGTACTTGCCAATGCCGGTCAGCTCTGGCGAATAGTTAATGCCGTACACCAAAATCTTCATAACCCCACCGCCTCGGCGCGCGCGGCGTTCTCGAAATAGGCACGGCTATTTTGATGGACGTCTTCTGCCGCCAGCAGCGCCGACGGCGATAACCAGCGGTAGTCGTGGTGCTGTTCGCGCGGTAAGCGCAAACGGTCAGCCTCTACGCGCAGACGGAAACCAAGCACAATGTAGTGGGTGGAGAAATCCACCCCGGAAAAGTTATCGTCGTAAAAATGCTGCCAGACGCCGTAGAAGCGGCCCGCCGACATCGGCAGGCGCAGCCCCAGCTCGTCTTGCGTTAGTCGGGAGAACGCCTGTGCCAGGGTTTCATCTTTCTGCACCCGCCCGCCAGGCACAAACCAGTAGCCCTGCGCGGGGCGGTTAGTGCGTTTGCCTAACAGAAACTCCCCCTGCGCGTTCTCAACGATGAAATCAAGAGAGATAAGCGGCGTGGACTGCACTACGCTGGCAAATACCTGCTGGCTTAGAAACATTCGTTACCCCCGAAAACGCTGCTGGTTTTGCAAAAACCATTGATAGGTGCTGGCAAGCCCTGCTTCGAGGGTTATTTCGTGATACCAGCCCAGTTGGTGCAGGCGCGAAACGTCCAGCAATTTGCGCGGCGTGCCGTCGGGTTTAGAGGCGTCAAACACCACGCGTCCGGTAAAGCCCACCACGTTGGCCAGCGTTTGCGCCAGCTCGCGGATGGTGCAATCAACGCCGGTTCCCACGTTAATGTGCGAAAGCATCGGCTGAGTGTTTTCCCGCCAGACTCCCCGATCCAGCTCCATCACATGGATGCTGGCGGCCGCCATGTCGTCCACATGCAGAAACTCGCGCATCGGCGTGCCGCTGCCCCACACCACCACTTCGGCCGCGTTTTGTTGCGCCGCTTCATGAAAGCGCCGCAGCAGCGCGGGGATCACGTGCGAATTATTCGGGTGGAAGTTATCGTTCGGCCCGTACAGGTTGGTCGGCATCACCGAGCGATAATCTCGGTTATGCTGGCGGTTGTAGGATTCGCATAGCTTA
>JBOFJM010000281.1:0-1632 GCA_051656825.1 Kluyvera sp. | reverse complement strand
ACGATCAACCACAAGGCTTGCAGCTTCGCACTTAAACTCAGGAGAAAAAGCTTTTCGACCTTTCACTGGACACCTCTTATGTATTGGGGAAGTTTATCACCCTTAAGTCGTGTCCAGGATCATTAGGCCACATCACTATGAATAGCGCGATGTTGCGGTTTATCGCGCTCGCTTTTTGGCTCTCCGTTTTCGGGGCGCAAGCCGGTGTTGTGATTGGGGGAACGCGATTTATCTATAGCGCGTCGATGGATGCACTTGCCGTGCCCGTAAACAATACCTCTGACGGCAGTTGGCTTAGCAATAGCCACGTTCAGCCCGCTTCTCGTTGGCCCGGTGCGGTAATTCAAGCGCCAAACAGTGTGCCATTTATCATTACGCCGCCCCTTTTTCTGTTGCGCGCGAAGCAAGAAAGCCGCCTTCGGGTGGTCTATAGCGGGCAGGGTTTGCCCGGCGATCGGGAGAGTTTGTTTACCCTGAGTATTGCCGCCATCCCTTCCGGTAAAGCCGAGAGCAATAGCGTACAACTGGCCTTTCGTCAGTCGATGAAGCTGATTTATCGCCCTGCAAATTTGGCGGGCGATCCGCAGGAGTCTTACCAACAATTGCATTGGGTATTGGGGGCTGAGGGGCTAGAGGTTCGTAACCCAACGCCTTATTACGTCACGCTTTTTTTACTGCATGCTAATGAAAAAACGATTGATGCTGCAGGGGTGGTAGCGCCTTTTACGGTCAGAAAAACACATTGGTGTCGGGGCGCGCTTACCTGCCATGTGCGCTGGCAAAGCATTAATGATTATGGCCGCGTGATGCCGCCATTGACGCAGGATTTGCATTATTCGCGCTGAGATTTCTGGCTTCTGATATCAGGAGCTATTCGATGTTATAAACCATGAGACTCTGTATATGTTACACCCGACTTCAATGTACCCACGATTAGCCGTAATCGCGCTGCTTGGCGCAATATCGCTTCCGACAATGGCGGAAGAAAGTATACCAACCTCGCAAATCGGCCCCGCAGCCGAGGCCTATATTACGAGCCATCCAGATAAAGTAGGCGAGGTCATTGCCACCTACCTTGCCGATCATCCTGAATTTTTGATGGCCGCCAGCGAAACGCTGCATCAACGCCAGCAAATTGCCCAGCAGCAGGCCTATGTCCAGTTGGCGTTGCAGTATCGTGCCGACTTATTAAGCCTCGATAGCCCATCCGTAGGGCCTGCTGATGCGAAAGCTGCCGTGGTGATGTTCTTCGATTATCAGTGCTCATGGTGTAGCAAAATGGCTCAACAGGTTGCAGCCTTGGTCAAAGCTAACCCAGACACTCGCTTTATATTCAAAGAGTTCCCGATTTTTTCTTCTCGTTGGCCTGTATCTGGGTTTGCGGCAAGCGTTGGGGAGCAGGTTTGGCTCACTCACGGCGGAGAATCATACCTGGAGTGGCACAACGCGCTATACGCGACCGGTAAGGTAGAAGGCGCATTGACGGAGCAGGATGTCGACACTCTGGCGCTGCACTACCTGACGGAAACGCAAATTGCAGCGGTAAAACAAGCGCAAAGCAGCGGAGCGATACATGATGCGCTACTGATGAATCAGGCACTGGCGCAACATATGGATTTCAGCGGAACGCCA
>JBOFJM010000280.1:0-3082 GCA_051656825.1 Kluyvera sp. | reverse complement strand
TGGCTCCAGAATGCCTGAATACGCAGCAGATTCATGGTTAGAATTTGGCTGATAACGCTTTGGTGCGCGCTGCGAATGGCATCGGTGGTGACCGGCTGCCACAGCAGGCTGGCGTGCTCCAGCAGGCGCGAATGCATATTCTTCAGTGCGGTGAGCAGCGCGCTGCCGTCGGAGGTATTAGGCAGAATCATCATCATCAGACCGCCGCACAGAATCCCGACCATCACCTCGCACACGCGAGCCTGGGCGATTTCCCATAATTTAGTGGCTTCCACCACATTAATAATAGGAAAGGCGATGATGGCGCAGGTGTAGCCCGCGAGCTGGAACGCGTAGGCGACGTTGTTGGTATACATCGCGCTTGCCCAGGTACAGAGCGCCAACCAGCCCGACATGGCTAATAAAAACAGCCACGGGTCGGTTAGCGTGTATCCGGCTATCAGCAACGCTGCGCAGGCTCCCATTAAACTCCCGGCGACACGCCCCAGGCTTTTACTGATAACCCCGCCGACCGTCGGGAAGCTGACGACTGCGGCGGAAGTCATCGCCCAATAAGGTTCGTCGAGGTTCAGCCAATAGGCGATGCAGAGCGCCAGACACATGGCAATCGCATTACGCAACGCGTAGCGCCACTGCGGCACGGTCGCTTTAACCCACGGCAGTGACTGCCAGGTTAAGGCGGGGAAGGTCATTGCTGTCCACCGACGATGGATACGGTGCAGGTTGTCCCGGCGACGAGCACGGTGTGGGCCGGTAAAGCATCGAATTCAATACGCACAGGCACGCGTTGTGCCAGACGGACCCAGGGAATGGTTGGTTTAATGTCGGCAACCAGCGTGCCATCGGTCGCTAAACTCTGGTCGTGGATCGCACGTCCAATACTGGAAACGTGACCCTGTAACTTTTTGTCATCGCTGTATAAAACAATATCAGCGCGGTCACCTTCGCGGATATGGCGCAGTTTTGTCTCTTCAAAATAGCCGACAACATAGAAAGAATGGCTGTCAATCAGGGCAAAAACCGGGCGGCCAGTGGTGGCGTAGTTACCCACGCGAGTGGTGAGATTTGTCACCCAGCCGTCAACCGGCGCTTTGACCTCGGTTTGCGCCAACTGCCAGCGAGCATGTTGTAGCTCAGCCTGTGCAGCATCAAAATTGGCCTGTGCGGCTTTCTGCGCCATAGTGACGGTATCGAGATCTTCGGCAGAGATATAATTTTGCGATAAGCCTCGACGGCGTGCGACTTCATGGCTGGCGCGAGACAAGTCTGATTGTGCTTTAACCTGTTTAGCTTCTGCATTCATCACTGCAATGCGCCAGGGCGTGGGATCAATGTTAAAGAGTACTTCTCCGGCTTTAACGAATTGGTTGTCCTTAACATGAAGCGCCAAAATAGTCCCTGAAACTTGTGGGGTAATATCAACCTGCTCAGCACGAATTTTACCATCGCGCGTCCACGGCGATTGCATATAGTAGTTCCAGACGAGCCAGACGGTAATAATAGCGAGCGCAGTGATGAGCAGCGTCGAGAAATATTTAAGTTTTTTCATTGAATAATATTACCACCATACCAACAGCATCAGCGCAAGGCAGACTGAAAGGGCAAAGAAAGAGAGAGCCATCAGCAGGGGATGCCAGATGTCGCCTGCGTACATCCAGTCACGCAGTACGCGATGGATGACTAGCCAAAAAAGGAAACCGAGCAGAACCGCTTTAAAAAGTGGGGGAAAATAAATTGATGCACCGACGACAAGATCTTGTAGCGGTAATCCAGGAATGTGGAGAATCGACTTCACAAGCAAAAATCCTTTTTAATTAATAGGTTATAAAGCGCTATTGTGTCGTAAATTGACATGAATTCACATCATTTGTAACAGTGTAACCCATGGATTCGATTTTCGTGCACGTGGCAATTCATTTGTTTTGCTAATTTAAATGCTGCACACTATTCTAAAATCAGTATAATAACTTAGCAAGCTAATTATAAGGAGATGAAATTGGAATCGCCATTAGGTTCTGATCTGGCACGGTTGGTGCGCATTTGGCGTGCTCTGATTGACCATCGCCTCAAGCCTCTGGAACTGACGCAAACGCATTGGGTTACGCTGCATAATATTCATCAGCTACCCCCAGAGCAGTCGCAAATTCAACTGGCTAAAGCGATCGGCATTGAGCAACCGTCTCTGGTACGTACGCTAGACCAACTGGAACATAAGGGGTTAATTTCCCGCCAGACCTGTGCGAACGATCGTCGTGCTAAACGCATTAAGTTAACTGAGAAAGCGGAGCCTCTGATTCAGGAAATGGAGGCGGTTATCAGTCACACCCGTGGCGATATTCTGGCGGGAATTTCCGCCGAGGAGTTGGAGATGTTGACCTCGCTCATCCGCAAACTGGAACAGAACATCATTGAGTTACAATCTCGCGATTGAAACTGAAAAACCCGCGATTTTCGCGGGTTTTTTTCGCTTATTGCCAAACCTCAACCCGATTTCGGCCCGCCGTTTTGGCGCGATACATCGCTTCATCTGCCCGCCGTACGCACTCCTCAATGGGGACTGACAGGTCGCGGGCAGTGTAGACTCCCATGCTGATAGTTATTGCCTCCGGCAACTGTTCGTGGCTGCTTTCGATATCATGTTGGCTAATAGTCAGACGAATACGCTCGGCAATGGTATGCGCCTCTTCGGGGGAGGCGTTAGCTAAGAGCAGGGCAAACTCTTCGCCGCCGATACGCGCCGCGATGTCATTTTGACGCACCGAATCTTGCAACACCCGGGCGACAAATTGGATAACCTTGTCGCCCTGCAGGTGACCATATTTATCGTTGATGCGTTTGAAGTGGTCGAGGTCACTAATGATAACGGACACCGGTTGACCCAGGGGAATGGCGGGTAACAGCGCCGTGAAGGCGTCATAAAAATAGCTGCGATTGTACAGCTGCGTTAATGGATCACGGATGGAGTTCTGGTACGAGTTCAGGTACTTGGTGTTCGACTGGCGGTACAGCGTGAACACATCGCAAAACAGCACCAGGATCAGAAACAGTGTGGAGAGGGTTTCAAACAGTCGCGCCTGATACC
>JBOFJM010000279.1:0-4788 GCA_051656825.1 Kluyvera sp. | reverse complement strand
CAACGAGCTACATCGCGGCTGTCGGTGGTACTGACAACCTGAAAGCGATTGACGCCTGTATTACCCGTCTGCGTCTGACCGTTGGCGACTCCGCTAAGGTTAGCGATGCGATGTGTAAACGTCTGGGTGCATCCGGTGTGGTTAAACTGAACAAGCAAACCATCCAGGTTATCGTGGGTGCGAAAGCAGAATCTATCGGCGACGCCATGAAGAAAGTGGTTGCGCGTGGCCCAGTTGCCGCCGCAGCAGCAGAAAGCGCACCAGCAGCGGCAGCCCCAGCGGCTAAACCGCAGGCGGTCGCCAATGCGACAACCGTTGAGACTCTGGTTTCTCCAATTACGGGTGATGTGGTTGCGCTGGAGCTGGTTCCTGATGAAGCCTTCGCCAGCAAAGCGGTCGGCGACGGTGTTGCGGTGAAACCAACGGATAAAATCGTTGTTTCTCCGGCAGCGGGCACTATCGTGAAAATCTTCAACACTAACCATGCGTTCTGTCTGGAAACTGACAAAGGTGCGGAAGTCGTTGTCCACATGGGTATCGATACCGTTGCGCTGGAAGGTAAAGGCTTCAAACGTCTGGTCGAAGAGGGCGCAGAAGTGACCGCAGGTCAGCCGATTCTGGAAATGGATCTGGACTTCCTGAATGCGAACGCTCGCTCAATGATTAGCCCCGTAGTTTGCAGCAACAGCGATGATTTCGGTGGTCTGGTTATTAAAGCCGAAGGTCATGTCGTTGCAGGGCAAACGCCACTGTACGAAATTAAATCAAAATAAGCGCGGTGTGCCGGATAGGGCGTAGCACGCGGCTATCCGGAAACTAACACATCAGCGAGATATAAGCGGCGGGGGATTATCCTCCGCCGCTTTTTTTTACAGCAAATCACCCTATATTCATCGGTGAGCCGCGTTTTTTGTGCAACTAATTGTTGTCTCCGGGCGTCGCTTATAAGATCATGTGCCGTTATACGTTGTTTACGCTTTGAGGAATCCACGATGAGTGAGGCTGAAGCCCGCCCGACAAACTTTATTCGTCAGATCATCGATGAAGATCTGGCTACTGGTAAGCACACCACGGTGCATACGCGCTTTCCGCCAGAGCCGAATGGCTATCTGCACATCGGCCATGCGAAATCTATCTGCCTGAACTTCGGCATTGCACAAGACTATCAAGGTCAATGCAACCTGCGTTTCGATGACACTAACCCGGTAAAAGAAGATATCGAATACGTAGAGTCGATTAAAAACGACGTCGAGTGGTTAGGTTTTCACTGGTCTGGCAACGTTCGCTACTCTTCTGATTACTTCGACCAGTTACATGCGTATGCGGTTGAGCTTATCAACAAAGGCCTGGCCTATGTTGATGAACTGACGCCAGAACAGATCCGCGAATATCGCGGTACGCTGACTGCGCCTGGCAAAAACAGCCCGTACCGCGATCGCAGCGTGGAAGAAAACCTGGCGCTGTTTGAAAAAATGCGTACCGGCGGCTTTGCCGAAGGAACTGCTTGCCTGCGTGCGAAAATCGACATGGCGTCACCGTTTATCGTGATGCGCGATCCGGTGCTGTATCGCATTAAATTTGCCGATCACCACCAGACTGGCACGAAGTGGTGCATCTACCCGATGTATGACTTCACCCACTGCATCAGCGATGCGCTGGAAGGCATTACTCACTCTCTGTGTACGCTGGAATTTCAGGACAACCGTCGCCTGTACGACTGGGTTCTGGACAACATCACTATCCCGGTTCACCCGCGTCAGTACGAATTCTCGCGCCTGAATCTGGAATACACTGTGATGTCCAAGCGTAAGCTGAACCAACTGGTGACTGAGAAGCACGTAGAAGGTTGGGATGACCCGCGTATGCCGACTATCTCTGGCCTGCGTCGCCGTGGCTACACTGCGGCTGCTATCCGTGAGTTCTGCAAACGTATCGGTGTCACCAAACAGGACAACACCATTGAAATTGCTTCTCTGGAATCCTGCATCCGTGAAGATCTGAACGAAAACGCCCCGCGCGCGATGGCGGTTATCGACCCAGTAAAACTGGTTATCGAAAACTACCAGGGCGAAGGCGAAATGGTCACGATGCCGAACCATCCGAACCATCCGAACCATCCGAACAAACCGGAAATGGGCAGCCGTGAAGTGCCATTCAGCGCAGAAATTTGGATCGATCGCGCAGACTTCCGTGAAGAAGCGAACAAACAGTACAAACGCCTGGTTATGGGCAAAGAAGTACGTCTGCGCAACGCCTATGTGGTGAAAGCAGAACGTGTGGAGAAAGATGCGCAAGGCAATATCACCACTATCTTCTGTACCTACGATGCTGACACCCTGAGCAAAGATCCGGCGGATGGCCGTAAAGTGAAGGGCGTGATTCATTGGGTAAGTGCTGCACATGCGCTGCCGATTGAAATTCGTCTGTACGACCGTCTGTTCAGCGTGCCTAATCCAGGCGCAGCAGAAGACTTCCTTGCTGTGATGAACCCAGAGTCACTGGTTATCAAGCAGGGTTATGCTGAGCCTTCTCTGAAGGCGGCTGAAGCCGGTAAAGCGTATCAGTTCGAGCGTGAGGGTTACTTCTGCCTCGACAGCCGCTACAGCACCGCAGACCACTTTGTCTTTAACCGCACCGTTGGTTTGCGTGATACTTGGGTGGGTTAATTCCCGCGCAATAATACCGCTGATAAAAAACGCCGCTTATGCGGCGTTTTTTTTATCTTTCGTGTTAATACTCTGCCGTTCGTAGTTTCGCGATGCGAATTAATCTTAATATCCTGCCTCTACGACACACTCGTATCTTTTATGTGCTCAGTCACAAAATTACGGTGTAAACGCTCTCATTAACATTTCATCCAGGTCAGACAAGGGCTGGCATAGCGAAATGTTAATAACGCATTCCGTTACAAATAGAAATCAATTATGTGCGCCTTGTCATAATCCTGCACTCTTGTTGCGGAAAAGGATTGATAATTCGCGTCGCGAAAAATAGTCTGTGTGGGCAGTGAAGGACAATTTTATTTTTTATGAGTTCATATTTTTTTGCTTCTGCTTTGCAGCGGCATTTTTAAAGTCAAAGAGGATTAACCTATGCGTACGTTTAGTGGCAAACGTAGTACGCTGGCGCTGGCTATCGCCGGTGTGACAGCACTGTCAGGCTTTGCAATGACTCCTGAAGCCCAAGCGGCGGGATTCATTGATGATGCAACCTTAACCGGCGGCATCTATTACTGGCAGCGTGAGCGTGACCGTAAAGATGTTACCGATCACGATAAATATAAAACTAACCTTTCACACTCCACCTGGAACGCCAACCTCGACTTCCAGTCTGGCTATGCCGCCGATATGTTCGGTTTTGATATCGCTGCGTTTACCGCTATCGAAATGGCGGAAGATAACGGCAGTGGTCACCCGAACGAAATCGCGTTCTCTTCCAAAAACAAAGGTTACAGCGAAGATTACAGCGGCGATAAGAGCGGGATCAGCCTTTATAAAGCAGCTGCTAAATTCAAACTCGGCCCAACCTGGGCACGTGCAGGTTATATTCAGCCAACCGGTCAAACCCTGTTAGCTCCGCACTGGAGCTTTATGCCGGGTACTTATCAGGGTGCTGAAGCTGGCGCGAATTTTGACTACGGCGACAACGGCGCGCTGAGCTTCTCCTACATGTGGACCAACGAGTACAAGGCTCCTTGGCACCTGGAGATGGACAACTTCTATCAGAACGATAAGAAGACCAAAGTTGATTATCTGCACTCTATCGGTGCGAAATACGATTTCAAAAATGACCTGGTGCTGGAAGCCGCATTTGGTCAGGCAGAAGGCTATGTTGACCAGTACTTCGCCAAAGCCAGCTACAAATTTGATATCCCTGGCGGCCCGCTGACCACCAGCTATCAGTTCTACGGAACTCGCGATAAAGTTAACGACCATAGCACCAACGACATTTACGACGGCACTGCATGGCTGCAAGCGTTAACCTTCGGCTACAAACTGAAAGAGGTGTTCGATTTCCGCCTGGAAGGGACTTGGGTTAAGGCCGATGGTCAGCAGGGTTACTTCCTGCAACGTATGACCCCAACCTATGCATCGTCTAACGGTCGTCTGGATATCTGGTGGGATAACCGCTCTGACTTCAACGCCAACGGTGAAAAAGCAGTCTTCTTCGGCGGCATGTACGACCTGAAAAACTGGGATCTTCCTGGCTGGGCAGTGGGTGCGTCCTACGTCTATGCATGGGATGCGAAGCCTGCAACCTGGCAGATCAACCCAGATGCGTACTACGACAAAAACAACACCATCAGAGAATCAGCATACAGCCTGGATGCAATGTACACCGTACAGGAAGGCCGTGCGAAGGGCACTCTCTTCAAACTGCACTTCACTCAGTACGACAACCACTCTGACATCCCAAGCTGGGGCGGTGGTTACGGCAACATCTTCCAGGATGAGCGTGACGTGAAATTCATGGTTATCGCACCATTCACTATTTTCTGATGCATGACACGGCAGGGGGTTCCCCTGCCGTAGCGAAGAGGCTCATGGTATGAAAAAACTGATTATTGTTGCCTTAATGGCTGCCGGGCTTGCCGCCTGCGCGCAGTCACCAGCCCCGAAAGAAGACAGCAAGCTGAGAGATGCCTACAGCGCTTGTATCAATACCGCCCAGGGCAACCCGGACAAAATTGAAGCCTGCCAGAGCGTGTTAAACGTGCTGCGTCAGGAAAAAGCGCACGAGCAGTTCGCAAGCCAGGAAAGTGTGCGCGTACTGGATTACCAACAGTGC
>JBOFJM010000278.1:0-8810 GCA_051656825.1 Kluyvera sp. | reverse complement strand
TGGTAATGCCGGGCGACAACATCAAAATGGTTGTTACCCTGATCCACCCAATCGCGATGGATGACGGTCTGCGTTTCGCAATCCGTGAAGGCGGCCGTACCGTTGGCGCGGGCGTTGTTGCTAAAGTAATGAGCTAATTATTTAATAATTAGTTTTGAGCTTAAAAAGGGCACTTCGGTGCCCTTTTTGCTTTTCTGGATATCTCCTTTGCTATTTTTCGCACGATTTGCTGTCTTATTTCGTGCTGCATATTGCATTAGTCTGTTGTAATCATAATTATTCTCATTTACACTTTGTTCAGAAATTGAACGGGAGTGTTTATGTACGTTTGTCTTTGTAATGGCGTTAGCGATAAAAAAATTCGCCAGGCGGTACGCCAATTTCATCCGCAGTCTTTCCAGCAATTAAGAAAATGCATTCCTATTGGAAATCAATGTGGTAAGTGTGTTCGTGCTGCGCGGGAAGTGATGGAAGATGAATTAATGCAAATGCCCGAGTTCAAAGAGATTGCCTGACGGGATTTTCTTTTTTTGACATCCCTGTAGCCCGATCTACGCTTCAATAAGTGGAAGCGGAGGGTCTATATAATGAAAGGTGATGTTAAGATTATAAATTATCTCAATAAATTATTGGGAAACGAGCTTGTCGCAATCAACCAATACTTTCTCCATGCGAGAATGTTCAAAAACTGGGGTCTGATGCGCCTCAATGATATCGAATATCACGAGTCCATCGATGAAATGAAACATGCCGATCGTTATATCGAGCGTATTTTATTTCTTGAAGGTATCCCAAACTTACAGGATCTCGGCAAGCTGCATATCGGTGAAGATGTCGAAGAGATACTGCAATCTGATTTGAAGCTGGAACTGGAAGGCGCGAAGGATTTGCGTGAAGCCATTGCTTATGCGGATAGCGTTCATGATTATGTGAGTCGCGATATGCTGATATCGATTCTTGCCGAAGAAGAGCACCACATCGACTGGCTGGAGACCGAACTGGATCTGATTGGGAAAATTGGCCTGCAAAATTATCTGCAATCACAGATCAAAGTCGAAGACTAACAGCTGGCATTGCCGCCATGATGAACCCCGCTACTCCCAGAAATGGGCCAAATGGTAGCGGGTTTTTTATTTCTACCTTAGAACGTGTGAAGATTGCCTTACTGGTAATAAATGCGCAGGCAAGGGAAGTCGCTATCAGGATGAGTAAGGGGAGTGACTGCCAACCGTGCCATGCGCCCAATGCTGCAAAATACTTCACATCGCCGTAGCCTAACCCTTCCCGATGACGAATAGCCCTATATCCCCAATATAATAATGCCAAAGCTGCGTAGCCACTAATGGCTCCCCATACGGCGTCATTGAGGTGGGTTGGATACAGGCAGAGCTGAAATAACAAACCTATCCAGAGTAATGGGCAAGTAAGGCGGTTAGGTAATAGTTCGCTACGCACGTCATGCCAACTGAGCATAAGATTAAGCAGGGTATAGCAGAGAAAGAAAGGGAAGGCGGTGAGCAGCATATTAGAAAGACCGATTAGAAACGTGTCAGCGTATTGTGTCTAGAGAGGCGTGGGGCCGCAAAGCCGATTGGCAACATTTGCGAAGCTCCGTCCAGGCTATCGCATCAAATTACAGTTGTAAGCATGCTCTTTGCGCAGAGATTCGCAAGATAGAGTGATTAATTTATAAACGCGGGTTGCTTCATGTGGTAATTTGTGTATAATGCGCGGGCTTGTCTAATATTGACAGCGGTTCGATATGAACCAACGGTACTGCGCAAGCGATACCAGACAATGTTCCCAATTGGGGAACTCTGTAAGAACGGTTACACTCTCCCATCAATCGTAATGGGTTTGAGGAGTAACTATTTCGTCTATAAAATAATTGGAGCTCTGGTCTCATGCAGAACCAAAGAATCCGTATCCGCCTGAAAGCGTTTGATCATCGTCTGATCGATCAATCAACCGCGGAAATCGTCGAGACTGCCAAGCGCACTGGTGCGCAGGTTCGTGGTCCGATCCCGCTGCCGACCCGCAAAGAGCGTTTCACCGTTCTGATCTCCCCGCACGTCAACAAAGACGCGCGTGATCAGTACGAGATCCGTACTCACAAGCGTCTGGTTGACATCGTTGAGCCAACTGAAAAAACCGTTGATGCTCTGATGCGTCTGGACCTGGCTGCCGGTGTAGACGTGCAGATCAGCCTGGGTTAATCAGGTCATCGAGCGATTGAGAGGTTGATACAATGATTGGTTTAGTCGGTAAAAAAGTGGGTATGACCCGCATCTTCACTGAAGATGGCGTATCTATCCCAGTAACCGTTATCGAAGTTGAAGCAAACCGCGTTACTCAGGTTAAAGATCTGGCTAACGATGGCTATCGCGCTGTTCAGGTTACCACCGGTGCTAAAAAAGCTAACCGCGTAACTAAGCCGGAAGCTGGTCACTTTGCTAAAGCTGGCGTAGAAGCTGGCCGCGGCCTGTGGGAGTTCCGTCTGGCAGATGGTGAAGAATACACCGTTGGTCAGAACATTAGCGTTGAACTGTTTGCTGACGTTAAAAAAGTTGACGTAACCGGTACCTCTAAAGGTAAAGGTTTCGCTGGTACCGTTAAGCGCTGGAACTTCCGTACCCAGGACGCTACTCACGGTAACTCCTTGTCTCACCGCGTTCCGGGTTCTATCGGTCAGAACCAGACTCCGGGCAAAGTGTTCAAAGGCAAGAAAATGGCAGGTCAGATGGGTAACGAACGTGTCACTGTTCAGAGCCTTGACGTAGTACGCGTTGACGCTGAGCGCAACCTGCTGCTGGTTAAAGGTGGTGTTCCGGGTGCAACCGGCTGCGACCTGATCGTTAAACCAGCTGTGAAGGCGTAAGGGGATAGCAATGGAATTAGTATTGAAAGACGCGCAGAGCGCGCTGACTGTTTCCGAAACTACCTTCGGTCGTGATTTCAACGAAGCGCTGGTTCACCAGGTTGTTGTAGCATACGCAGCTGGTGCTCGTCAGGGTACTCGTGCTCAGAAGACTCGTGCTGAAGTAACTGGTTCCGGCAAAAAGCCGTGGCGCCAGAAAGGTACCGGCCGTGCGCGTTCAGGTTCTATCAAGAGCCCGATCTGGCGTTCAGGTGGCGTGACCTTCGCTGCGCGTCCACAGGACCACAGTCAAAAAGTTAACAAAAAGATGTACCGCGGCGCGCTGAAAAGCATTCTGTCCGAACTGGTACGTCAGGATCGTCTGATCGTTGTCGAGAAGTTCTCTGTTGAAGCGCCTAAAACTAAGCTGCTGGCACAGAAACTGAAAGACATGGCTCTGGAAGATGTGCTGATCATCACCGGTGAGCTGGACGAGAACCTGTTCCTGGCTGCGCGCAACCTGCACAAGGTTGACGTACGCGATGCAACTGGTATCGACCCGGTTAGCCTGATCGCCTTCGACAAAGTCGTAATGACTGCTGATGCTGTTAAGCAAGTTGAGGAGATGCTGGCATGATTCGTGAAGAACGTCTGCTGAAGGTGCTGCGCGCACCGCACGTTTCTGAAAAAGCGTCTACTGCGATGGAAAAAACCAACACCATCGTTCTCAAAGTTGCTAAAGACGCGACCAAAGCAGAAATCAAAGCTGCTGTGCAGAAACTGTTTGAAGTCGAAGTCGAAGTCGTTAACACCCTGGTAGTTAAAGGGAAAGTTAAACGTCACGGACAGCGTATCGGTCGTCGTAGCGACTGGAAAAAAGCTTACGTCACCCTGAAGGAAGGCCAGAATCTGGACTTCGTCGGCGGCGCTGAGTAAGTCGGAGGAGTAATACAATGGCAGTTGTTAAATGTAAACCGACATCTCCGGGTCGTCGCCACGTCGTTAAAGTGGTCAACCCAGAGCTGCACAAGGGCAAACCTTTTGCTCCGCTGGTTGAAAAAAACAGCAAATCCGGTGGTCGTAACAACAATGGCCGTATCACCACTCGTCACATCGGTGGTGGTCACAAGCAGGCTTATCGTATTGTTGACTTTAAGCGCAACAAAGACGGTATCCCGGCAGTTGTTGAACGTCTTGAGTACGATCCGAACCGTTCCGCGAACATCGCGCTGGTTCTGTACAAAGATGGCGAACGCCGTTACATCCTGGCCCCTAAAGGCCTGAAAGCTGGCGACCAGATTCAGTCTGGCGTTGATGCTGCAATCAAAGCAGGTAACACCCTGCCGATGCGCAATATCCCGGTTGGTTCTACCGTTCATAACGTAGAAATGAAACCAGGTAAAGGCGGTCAGCTGGCACGTTCCGCTGGTACTTACGTTCAGATCGTTGCTCGCGATGGTGCTTATGTCACCCTGCGTCTGCGTTCTGGTGAAATGCGTAAAGTCGAAGCAGACTGCCGTGCAACTCTGGGCGAAGTTGGCAATGCTGAGCATATGCTGCGCGTTCTGGGTAAAGCAGGTGCTGCACGCTGGCGTGGTGTTCGTCCTACCGTTCGCGGTACTGCGATGAACCCAGTCGATCACCCACATGGTGGTGGTGAAGGTCGTAACTTTGGTAAGCACCCGGTATCCCCGTGGGGCGTTCAGACCAAAGGTAAGAAGACCCGCAGCAACAAGCGTACTGATAAATTCATCGTACGTCGCCGTAGCAAATAATTTTAGAGGATAAGCCATGCCACGTTCTCTCAAGAAAGGTCCTTTTATTGACCTGCACTTGCTGAAGAAGGTAGAGAAAGCGGTGGAAAGCGGAGACAAGAAGCCCCTGCGCACTTGGTCCCGTCGTTCAACGATCTTTCCTAACATGATCGGTTTGACCATCGCTGTCCATAATGGTCGTCAGCACGTTCCGGTATTTGTTTCCGACGAAATGGTCGGTCACAAACTGGGTGAATTCGCACCGACTCGTACTTATCGCGGCCACGCTGCTGATAAAAAAGCGAAGAAGAAATAAGGTAGGAGGAAGAGATGGAAACTTTAGCTCAACATCGCCATGCTCGTTCTTCTGCTCAGAAGGTTCGCCTTGTTGCTGACCTGATTCGCGGTAAGAAAGTGTCGCAGGCCCTGGAAGTATTGACCTACACCAACAAGAAAGCGGCTGTACTGGTCAAGAAAGTTCTGGAATCTGCCATTGCTAACGCTGAACACAACGATGGCGCTGACATCGACGATCTGAAAGTTACGAAAATTTTCGTAGACGAAGGCCCAAGCATGAAGCGCATTATGCCGCGTGCAAAAGGTCGTGCAGATCGCATCCTGAAGCGCACCAGCCACATCACTGTGGTTGTGTCCGATCGCTGAGACTCTGGAGACTAGCAATGGGTCAGAAAGTACATCCTAATGGTATTCGCCTGGGTATTGTAAAACCATGGAACTCAACCTGGTTTGCGAACACCAAAGAATTCGCTGACAACCTGGACAGCGATTTTAAAGTACGTCAGTACCTGACTAAGGAACTGGCTAAAGCGTCTGTATCTCGTATCGTTATCGAGCGTCCGGCTAAGAGCATCCGTGTGACCATTCACACCGCTCGTCCGGGTATCGTTATCGGTAAGAAAGGTGAAGACGTTGAAAAACTGCGCAAGGTCGTAGCGGATATCGCTGGCGTTCCTGCACAGATCAATATCGCCGAAGTTCGTAAGCCTGAACTGGACGCTAAATTGGTTGCTGATAGCATCACTTCACAGCTGGAACGTCGCGTTATGTTCCGTCGTGCTATGAAGCGTGCTGTACAGAACGCAATGCGTCTGGGCGCTAAAGGTATTAAAGTTGAAGTTAGCGGCCGTCTGGGCGGCGCGGAAATCGCACGTACCGAATGGTACCGCGAAGGTCGCGTACCTCTGCACACTCTGCGTGCTGACATCGACTACAACACCTCTGAAGCGCACACCACTTACGGTGTAATCGGCGTTAAAGTGTGGATCTTCAAAGGCGAGATCCTGGGTGGTATGGCTGCTGTTGAACAACCGGAAAAACCGGCTGCGCAACCTAAAAAGCAGCAGCGTAAAGGCCGTAAATAAGGAGCGTCGCTGATGTTACAACCAAAGCGTACAAAATTCCGTAAAGTGCACAAAGGCCGTAACCGCGGTCTGGCGCAGGGTACGGATGTTAGCTTCGGCAGCTTCGGCCTGAAAGCTGTTGGCCGTGGTCGTCTGACTGCCCGTCAGATCGAAGCAGCACGTCGTGCAATGACCCGTGCAGTTAAGCGTCAAGGTAAGATCTGGATCCGTGTATTCCCGGACAAACCGATCACCGAGAAACCGCTGGCAGTGCGTATGGGTAAAGGTAAAGGTAACGTGGAGTATTGGGTTGCCTTGATTCAGCCGGGTAAAGTCCTGTATGAAATGGACGGTGTCCCGGAAGAGCTGGCCCGTGAAGCATTCGGCCTCGCTGCAGCGAAACTGCCGATCAAAACCACCTTTGTAACTAAGACGGTGATGTAATGAAAGCAAAAGAGCTGCGTGAAAAAAGCGTTGAAGAGCTGAACGCTGAGCTGCTGAACCTGCTGCGTGAGCAGTTCAACCTGCGCATGCAGGCTGCAAGTGGCCAGCTGCAACAGACTCACCTGCTGAAGCAGGTACGTCGTGATGTTGCACGCGTTAAGACTTTACTGACTCAGAAGGCGGGTGCGTAATGACCGATAAAATCCGTACTCTGCAAGGTCGCGTAGTTAGCGCAAAAATGGAGAAATCCATTGTTGTTGCTATCGAACGTATGGTGAAACACCCGGTATACGGCAAATTCATCAAACGTACGACCAAACTGCACGTACATGACGAGAACAACGAATGCGGTATCGGTGACGTGGTGGAAATCCGCGAATGCCGTCCGCTGTCCAAGACTAAATCCTGGACGCTGGTTCGCGTTGTAGAGAAAGCGGTTCTGTAATACAGTACTCGTTCTCGATACGAATAAACGGCTCAGCGATGGGCCGTTTATTTTTTCTACCCTTATCTTGAGAGTGGTGTTATAATGCCGCGCCCTCGATATGGGGCTTTTTAACGACCTGTTTTTTCGGGTCTCAGTAGTAGTTGACATTAGCGGAGCACTAAAATGATCCAAGAACAGACTATGCTGAACGTCGCCGACAACTCCGGTGCACGTCGCGTAATGTGTATCAAGGTTCTGGGTGGCTCGCACCGTCGCTACGCAGGCGTCGGCGATATCATCAAGATCACCATCAAGGAAGCAATTCCACGTGGTAAGGTCAAAAAAGGTGATGTGCTGAAGGCGGTAGTGGTGCGCACCAAGAAGGGTGTTCGTCGCCCGGACGGTTCTGTCATTCGCTTCGATGGTAATGCATGCGTTATTTTAAACAATAACAGTGAGCAACCTATCGGTACGCGTATTTTTGGGCCGGTAACTCGTGAACTTCGTAACGAGAAGTTCATGAAAATTATCTCTCTGGCACCAGAAGTACTCTAAGGAGCGAATCATGGCAGCGAAAATCCGTCGTGATGACGAAGTTATCGTGTTAACCGGTAAAGATAAAGGTAAACGCGGTAAAGTTAAGAATGTCCTGTCTTCCGGCAAGGTCATTGTTGAAGGTATCAACCTGGTTAAGAAACATCAGAAGCCGGTTCCGGCCCTGAACCAACCAGGCGGCATTGTAGAGAAAGAAGCAGCTATTCAGATCTCTAACCTTGCTATCTTCAACGCGGCAACCGGCAAGGCTGACCGTGTAGGCTTTAGATTCGAAGACGGCAAAAAAGTCCGTTTCTTCAAGTCTAATAGCGAAACTATCAAGTAATTTGGAGTAGTACGATGGCGAAACTGCATGATTACTACAAAGACGAAGTAGTCGCTAAACTCATGTCTGAGTTTAACTACAATTCTGTCATGCAAGTCCCTCGGGTCGAGAAGATCACCCTGAACATGGGTGTTGGTGAAGCGATCGCTGACAAGAAACTGCTGGATAACGCAGCAGCTGATCTGACAGCAATCTCCGGTCAAAAACCGCTGATCACCAAAGCACGCAAATCTGTTGCAGGCTTCAAAATCCGTCAGGGCTATCCGATCGGCTGTAAAGTAACTCTGCGTGGCGAACGCATGTGGGAGTTCTTTGAGCGCCTGATCACTATTGCTGTTCCACGTATCCGTGACTTCCGTGGCTTGTCCGCTAAGTCTTTCGACGGTCGTGGTAACTACAGCATGGGTGTCCGTGAGCAGATCATCTTCCCAGAAATCGACTACGATAAAGTCGACCGCGTGCGTGGTTTGGATATTACCATTACCACTACTGCGAAATCTGACGAAGAAGGCCGTGCTCTGCTGGCTGCCTTTGACTTCCCGTTCCGCAAGTAAGGTAGGGTTACTGAATGGCTAAGCAATCAATGAAAGCACGCGAAGTAAAGCGCGTAGCTTTAGCTGATAAATTCTTCGCTAAACGCGCTGAACTGAAAGCTATCATCTCTGATGTGAACGCGACCGACGAAGATCGTTGGAACGCAGTTCTGAAGCTGCAGTCTCTGCCGCGTGATTCCAGCCCGTCTCGTCAGCGTAATCGCTGCCGTCAAACTGGTCGTCCGCACGCTTTCCTGCGGAAGTTCGGGTTGAGCCGTATTAAGGTCCGTGAAGCCGCTATGCGCGGTGAAATCCCGGGTCTGAAAAAGGCTAGCTGGTAATTGTCACCAATTGAATCACGGGAGTAAAGACAGATGAGCATGCAAGATCCGATCGCGGATATGCTGACCCGTATCCGTAACGGTCAGGCCGCGAATAAAGCTGCGGTCACCATGCCTTCCTCCAAGCTGAAAGTGGCAATTGCCAACGTGCTGAAGGAAGAAGGTTTTATTGAAGATTTTAAAGTTGAAGGCGACACCAAGCCGGAACTGGAA
>JBOFJM010000277.1:0-1521 GCA_051656825.1 Kluyvera sp. | reverse complement strand
CTGGATGTCCCGGCGCAAGGAGGCTCTCATGCAAATTAGTGGACGCACACAGTTAATTGCCCACCTGGGATATCCGACCGAAAGTTTTAAGGCGCCGATGATCTACAACCCGTGGTTTGAAAATCAGGGTGTGGACGTCAAAGTCGTACCAATGGGGGTGAAACCGCAGGATTATGCCGCGTTTATCCCTACGTTATTCTCGCTGACCAATATTGCCGGTGCATTGGTCACGATGCCGCATAAAGTGGCGACTTGCGCACTGCTGGCGCGCCTTAGCCCAACGGCGCAAATTGCCGGAGCCTGTAATGCCATTCGCCGTGAAGCCGACGGCACGCTAACCGGCGATATGTTTGATGGCGAAGGGTTTGTGCGCGGTATCCAACGTAAAGGTTTTCGCACCCACGGCGCACGTGCGCTGGTGGTGGGCAGCGGTGGCGTGGGGTCTGCGATTGCCGCCTCGCTGGCGGCGGCAGGCGTAAGCGCGCTAACGCTGTATGACGCCCGTGCGGAAGTTGCGCAGGCGCTCGCCGCGCGTTTGCAACGCTATTATCCGCAGTTACATTTAACGGTGATGAGTAACGATCCGGCAGGGCATGATTTGGTGGTTAACGCCACGCCGCTGGGAATGTCTGTAGGTGACCCACTCCCGATGGATGTACAGCGCATTGCGCCCGGCACGTTTGTCGGGGAAGTCGTCATGAAACAGGCCATTACGCCATTTTTACAGGCGGCATTGGCGCGCGACTGCCCGATACAGCAGGGCACAGATATGCTGTTTGAGATGATCCCCGCCTATCTTGATTTCTTCCATTTACCGGTAGCCACCCCGGAGCAGTTGAAAGCGCTGGCGGAAATTGATCGCTAAAGCGCTGGTCAGTCGCGTAATAGCCTGGGTAACATAACGCTCTCTCCAGACTGTGAATAACTGACCATGAACGCCTCACTGACACTTCTGGCGGCGGGTAGCCTCCGCCGCGCCTTTATGCCATTACAGGCGCTTTTTCGCCAACGGACTGGCATTGCGATTGAAATGGTTTTTGGCCCAGCGGGCCTACTGCGTGAACGTATAGAAAACGGCGCGCCGTGTTCGCTCTTCGCTTCTGCTAATCGCCAGCACCCGCAGGCGCTTTGTGAAACTGGACGAGCGCACGGTTTGCGTCTTTTTGCCCGCAACGCCCTGATCCTGACCGCGAGGAACACGGCACAAACGGCGGGTAAAGATTGGCTCGCGCTGCTAGAGGACCCCTCGCTGCGCCTGGCGACGTCAACCCCGCTGTGCGACCCTTCCGGTGATTACACCTGGCAGTTGTTTTCGCGCCTGGAGGAGAGCTATCCGGGCTTGGGGGACGTGCTGAAACGGCGGGCAATGCCATTAGTCGGCGGGCGCGATTCCCTGACGTTACCGCCGGACGTGCTGGCGAGCAGTTGGCTTATCCGCGAAAACTTAACCGACCTGTTCATCGGCTATGCGCACTACGCGAGGGCGCTGGCGGGGCAAGACGATATCCTCTGCGTCAACAT
>JBOFJM010000276.1:0-1894 GCA_051656825.1 Kluyvera sp. | reverse complement strand
CAATTGTGACAACGTCACCTTTCCATGTTTGGTGGTTTGCCCATGGCCGTGGGTATCGTAGCGCAATACGCGGAAATGCTCGGTCAATGCGGGGATTTGGGCATCCCACATTGAGAGCGTTGTTCCTAGCGAGTTCGATAACACCAGCACCGGTGCATTTTCCGGGCCATCAAAGCGATAATGGATGTTCATGTCCCTGCTCCTGAAAGCGCGCCAGAACTTGACGCACATAGTTTTCCGTACTGCCGAGGGCATTCGCCGGGTTCAGCAGTTGGCTGAGTTGCGATGGAGAAAGATGCTGGCTTACCAGCGGGTCGTTTTCCAGCAACGGTTGTAGTGGGCAATCCTGTGCCATTGCCCGGTGGCAAATTTTCTCTATTCGATGATGCGCGTCGGCTTTGCCGATAAACGCCGCCAGCGCCTGAGTGACGGATTCCGCCATGATCAGGCCGTGGGTGATATTCAGGTTATCGCGCATTTGCTGAACGTTAACCTGCATTCCTGAAAGGAGATATTCGCTGTTTTCCAGCACTCCACCTGCCAGCATGATCAGTTGCGGCAGCGTTTCCCACTCGGCTTGCCAGCCCCCCAACGCACGTTCATGTTGTTGAATTTGGCTGGCGTACAGCGTTGCCATCAGCCCCGGTGTGCGCGCCACTGCCGCGAGAATCGCCGCACAGCTTACGGGGTTACGTTTGTGCGGCATGGCGGAAGAACCGCCGCGCCCTTCGGCAATCGGTTCGCTGACTTCGCCGACTTCCGTTTGCATCATCAGTGAAAAGTCGTTGGCGAATTTCCCCAACGTACCACAGACACCCGCATACCAGCCCGCGATTTCAATCACTCTATCGCGCTGGCTGTGCCACGGAGTATCCGGCAGATTCAGTTCCAGTGTATTTGCTAATTGTTGCGCCACCGCTGGCCCCTGCTCGCCCAGTGAGGCGAGCGTCCCCGCCGCGCCGCCAAATTGCAGCGCCAGCACGCGTGGGCGCAGTTGCGTAAGGCGTTCTTGCCAGCGCAAAAGCGCGTCGAGCACGCCCGCCAGTTTCAGGCCAAAAGTGATCGGCAGCGCATGTTGCATCCAGGTGCGCCCTACCATCAGCGTCTGTTGATGGCGAGCGATTTGTTCAGCTAAAACCTGCATCAGGCGTTGAAGCCGCGTTTGTGTTTCGTCTAACGCCTGACGCAGTTGCAGCACCATTCTGGTGTCGATAGCATCCTGGCTGGTCGCCCCCCAGTGGACGTAACGCGCGGCGTCTGCGTCCTCCGCTTTGACGCGCTGCGTCAGTTGTTTTACCAGCGGAATCGCCAGGTTTCCGGCATTGGCGGCTGCCGTTGATAAGGCAGTAAAATCGATCAGCTCAGCCCGACAAGCGGCGTGAATAGCCCCCACCGCACTTGCCGGTATTGCCCCGCACTGCGCCTGCGCGCTCGCCAGCGCCGCTTCAAAGTCCAACATGCCCTGCACGATTTGCTCATCGCTAAAAAAGCCCGTCAGTGCACGGGTACGCAATAGCGGGGTCAATAAACTCATTCCTGCTCCTTATACACGTTCAATAATCAGCGCAATCCCCTGACCGACACCGATACACATGGTGCACAGCGCATAGCGCCCACCGGTGCGGCGCAGCTGATAGGCCGCCGTCATCGCCAGCCGCCCACCGGATGCGCCGAGTGGATGGCCCAGCGCAATCGCCCCACCGTGCGGGTTCACATGCGCGGCGTCATCCGGCAGCCCTAAGTCACGCAGTACCGCCAGCGCCTGGGCGGCAAAGGCTTCGTTCAGCTCGATAACGTCCATCTGCAAAAGCGTCAGGCCCGTTTGTGCCAGCACTTTACGCACCGCCGGAGCTGGGCCAAACCCCATAATGCGCGGCGCAACGCCTGCGCTAGC
>JBOFJM010000275.1:0-2286 GCA_051656825.1 Kluyvera sp. | reverse complement strand
CAGCCTACAAATTGATGCCCATAGGCCCGGTCAGCGCAGCGCCACCGGGCTTTTTACTGGATTGCGATCGTGAACACATTAGAACACACCATCGGTAATACGCCGTTGGTAAAACTACAGCGTCTGGGGCCGGATAACGGCAGTGAAATTTGGGTTAAGTTAGAGGGTAATAACCCCGCAGGCTCGGTAAAAGACCGTGCTGCGCTGTCGATGATTGTTGAAGCGGAAAAACGCGGTGAGATTAAGCCTGGCGACGTGCTGATTGAAGCCACCAGCGGTAATACCGGCATTGCGCTGGCGATGATTGCGGCGTTGAAAGGCTATCGCATGAAACTGCTGATGCCAGACAACATGAGCCAGGAACGCCGTGCTGCGATGCGTGCCTACGGCGCAGAACTGATTCTGGTCACGAAAGAGCAGGGGATGGAAGGCGCGCGCGATTTAGCGCTGGCGATGGCGAACCGTGGCGAAGGTAAGCTGTTGGATCAGTTCAATAACCCGGATAACCCGTACGCGCATTACACCTCTACGGGGCCGGAAATCTGGCAACAAACTGACGGACGTATTAGCCATTTTGTCTCCAGCATGGGAACCACCGGGACGATTACCGGCGTGTCACGTTTTCTGCGCGAGCAGGATAAACCGGTCACGATTGTCGGTCTACAGCCGCAAGAGGGCAGTAGTATTCCCGGCATTCGCCGCTGGCCTGCGGAATATATGCCGGGGATTTTTAATGCCCAGTTAGTTGATCAGGTGTTGGATATTCATCCGCATGATGCGGAAAACACCATGCGCGCTCTGGCGGTGCGGGAAGGTATTTTCTGCGGCGTGAGTTCCGGTGGTGCAGTGGCGGGTGCAATACGTATTGCCGAGCAAAACCCTGGTGCAGTCGTGGTGGCGATCATCTGCGATCGCGGCGATCGCTATCTTTCTACCGGTGTCTTTGGCGAAGAACATTTTAGCCAGGGCGCGGGAATTTAACGAATACGAGGAGCCTGAGCGATGGCTCCTTTTTTATATGTCGTCGGTATGATGCCAGTCGTGCGTTGGGTTCAGCAGGTCAGTGCCGTAAGAGTTATCTATCGTACACAGCCAGCGCCCATCGCGGAGGGCGAAAACGTAGGTCGCCCGTCGTGTTTCTTGAGAGATCGCCCCCTCCTCATTGGGAATATCTAGCCGGGTTTCCATAATCACCAGCGCGTTGCCGGCCCCTTCGATAATCTCCATTTTTCCTTGTGTGACCACTAACCGGTGCTGAAAAAAGTCAGCAATAGCGATAAAGGCTTTATGGATATTCACTTTGCCTTTGACCACCATTTCCGGCTTGACCACCAGCGTGGCGTCGTCGGCGTAGTACTCCATCAGGGTATCGTAATCTTCTTGTGAAATTGCCCGATCGCAGGCTTGGATAACTGCTTTTAATTGTGAATGTACCAAAGTCATGCTCATCAAGCCTCGTGAATAGGGGAGGTAATCCCGCCGTCTGTTGCGAAGGGTGAGGTGTAAGTATACAGAGCATGGCCAAACCAGGCGGATTTCTCATAAAGTTTGTGACGTTAGCGCTATTTTTGTTCTTAGGCGTGTAGGTTCGATCTTTTCGCTGGAGTGGCATACCATAGGGCAGTCAATGGATAAAGTATGACCCGCCGTCCAGCGGGAGGAGAAATCATGGACCAGCAAGATGACATACAATCGGTGTTGTTTAGCGACACGCGCCAAGCGCTGCAAGCGGATATCGTTGCCGTGCAGTCTCAGGTTATCTATGGCAGCGTAGGCAACAGTATTGCCGTTCCGGCCATTAAGCAGCACGGTTGGCAAGTGATGGCCGTGCCAACGGTGTTATTCAGTAATACTCCACACTACGACACCTATTATGGCGGCGTGATCCCGGCTGAATGGTTTAAAGGCTATTTACAGGCGCTAAGCGAGCGTCATGCGCTGCGTCAGCTAAAAGCGGTGACGACCGGATATATGGGCAGCGCCGAGCAAATTGCGATTCTCGCGCAGTGGCTGGCGGAAGTTCGCTGCACAAACCCCGATATCTGTGTGCTGGTTGACCCTGTCATTGGCGATACTGACAACGGCGTGTATGTAAAAGCAGAAATCCCGCAAGCGTATCGCACGTTACTGCTGCCGCAGGCGCAGGGGATTACGCCCAACTTATTTGAGCTACAGATGCTAACGGATATGCCGTGCAATACGTTGCAAGAGGCGACGTTGGCGGCGCGCAGTCTGCTGTCCGACACCTTACGCTGGGTGGTGATTACCAGTGCGCCTTCGCAAGAC
>JBOFJM010000274.1:0-21846 GCA_051656825.1 Kluyvera sp. | reverse complement strand
CGGTTGTGCGTCAGCGCGGCATCGGCGGTTTCCAGTGCGACGTCTGTGCCACTGCCCATCGCAATACCCATCGCCGCCGCTTTCATCGCTGGAGCATCGTTGATGCCGTCGCCGACCATCGCCAGCGGCCCTTGTGCGTTAAGCGCGGTCACCTCTTTTACTTTATCGGCAGGCAGCAGATTGGCGCGGTACGCCATGCCTAATTCATTGGCAATCGCTGCGGCGGCACGTGGGTTATCACCGGTCAGAATGACCCCCTGGATCCCCAGTTCGCGCAGGCCATCAACCGCCTGACGCGCCTCCTGGCGCACGGTATCGCGTAGTGCCAAAATGCCCAGCAGGGTGTCGTTGCGGGTGACCAGCACCACCGTGTTCCCCTCGCTTTCTAGCTGTTGAATCTGAGCTTGCTGCGCCTCGGCAGGGAATTTCCCCGCTGCACAGATAACAATGCGCTCGCCATCCACTTCAGCCTCAATACCGGAACCGACAAGAGCGCGCTGGGCGCTAGCCTGCATCAGCTGCAGATTGCGTTTCTGTGCTTCGCGAACCACCGCCTGTGCCAGCGGGTGGGTTGCCCCTTGTTCTACTGCGGCAGCCAGCGCTAACAGGGACTCTTCGCTGATGTCAGCGGTAGGGATAATCGCTGTCACCTGCGGTTTGCCCAGTGTCAGCGTGCCGGTTTTATCAAACGCCATTTGGCGAATACGGCCCAACTGTTCCAGCGCCGCACCGCCTTTAATCAGCGCACCGTGACGTGCGGCGGTCGCAAGCCCCGAGGTAATTGCCGCAGGCGTAGAGATAACCAGCGCACATGGGCAGCCAATCAGCAGCAGCGTCAGCCCTTTATAAACCCACTCCTGCCACGAGGCGGCAAAAAGCAGCGGCGGCAGCAGAGTCACCAGCAGCGCCACGGCCATAATCGCTGGGGTATAAATGCGGCTGAAACGGTCGATAAAGCGCTCGATTGGCGCGCGGCGTTCTTCTGCTTCTTCAATCAGTCGCAGAATCCGGTCAATGGCGCTGTCGCCCGGTTTAGATATCACGCTAAGCTGCACGAGGCGATCCGCGCTGGTGGCGCCCGCCGGGACGCTTTCGCCCGCGCTGCGTTCAACCGGAATGGATTCGCCGGTTAACGCACTTTCATCAAAGCTGGCAAACGGGGTGAGCAGTTTGCCGTCGGCAGGTAAACGCCCGCCGGCTGCGACTTCAATCACATCGCCAGGCTGGAGATCTTTTTGTGCGACGGTTTCACGCTGGCCATCGCGCACACGCACTGCGGTATCTGGCTTCAGCGCCATCAGCGCACTTACGCCCTGACGCGCACGGTTAGCCGCCCAGCCTTCAAGCCGTTCGCCGATTAAAAACAGCAGCAGCACCATCGCGGCTTCCGCCGTTGCGCCAATAAACAGCGCGCCAATGGCGGCTACGCTCATCAGCGTTTCAATCGCAAACCAACTGCCGCTTTTTATCAGGCGCAACGCCTGACGGGCGATAGGGAACAGGCCGACGAGGGTCGTGGCGATAAACGCCAGATTGCCGAGCGGGTGATTGAAATGCTCCAGCCCCCAACTGATCGCCATCATTACGATGAGGATGATAAGCGGCAGGTTTTCTCGCAGCCGTGATTCACTGGCCTGGCTTTGCACCTCGTTTTCATCACGCAGCGTGTAGCCTGCGGCGATGACCGCTTTTTCAACCTGTGAACGCACATCTTCGTCGGCATCAACCAGCAGTTTTTCGGTGGCGAACAGCACTTTGGCTTGTTTTACCCCGGCGACCTGGCTTGCTGCGGTTTCCACTTTGCGGGCGCAGGCGGCGCAGTCCATGCCGTTGACGACCCAGCTATAGCGCGCCTCCAGCCCGCTTTCTATCGCTGGCGCTGCCGTTGTGCAGTTGTTGTCGCAGCAGCAATCCTCCTGCACTTGTGGGGCAGGGGCGAGCTTGAAAGAAGAGAACTGGGGGGCTTTTTTGTCATGCGTCTCTGGAGCCGGCATTGTATTCTCCGATTAATGATCGTTGTTTCATTAAGCGCAGCATACACTCTGGAGCCGACTCCAGAGTCAAGCGGGAAATTACAGATATAACGCGCGAACGATAAAGAAGTGTCCGGCAAAGTAACAGGCCGCGTAAATGGCAGTGTCGGCGCGGAAACGGCGGCGATAATGGCTAACCAGCCAGATAATATTGCCGAACAGCAGTAACGCCGCGCCAACGAAGCCAGACAGCGCGGTGTCGGTTGGGCGCAAGAACCACAGCTCGCCCGCCACCCATACCATCACCAGCGTCATGGCGATAAACGCCAGCACCGGCAGGCGCATTTCTTCCAGCTGAGTCCAGATAACCGCCAGCAGTAGCACGCCAATCACCAGCAGCGCGACCGGCAGCGGCCAGAAGAAGGTGAACGTCAGTTGGCCTGCAAACCAGATGGTATAAAGCAGGTGTGATAAGAAAAACGCCCCCACGGCGTACAGCATCCGCTGGCGGGGAAGAAGCGTTAAGGCATCACCCACCAAAGAGGCGCACAGGCCTGCTAACACCAGGTAGCTGATGGCGTTAAACATTGGTGCTTGCCAGGCAAGAAACAGCAGCAAAATGAGGGTGATAGGTTTAAATACCCAGCGTTGCCAGGCCGGGCCTCGATAAGACGCATCGACATACAGCCATGCGGAAAGACAAACAGCGATAAACGACCAAAGCATAATAAGTCCCTGTATCTATTACTATCAATGGGTACTGAGTAGCCAGTCTTAGCTTTCAGTGTAGTGGCGATGTTGGCTTGATTACAATGCGTGGCTACATCGTTTACTATGTTTTGCGTAAATTCTTATGGGAGCTAAAAATGAGTAAGCCTCCTCTTTTTTTCATCGCGATTGTGGCGGTAATCGTCATTGCGGCATCGTTTCGCTTTGTTCAGCAACGGCGAGAGAAAATGGATAACGATGCGGCGCCCTTGCTGCAAAAACGGGTGGTGGTGAGCAACAAACGCGAGAAAGTGCTTAACGATCGCCGTTCTCGTCAGCAGACCGTTGCGCCTGCGGGTAGCAGTGTGCGCTATGACGTCAGCTTTAAACCGGAGCAGGGTGGGCTAGAGGTCAGCTTTCGCGTCGAGGCCGCGCAATATCATCAACTTACGGTAGGTGATAAAGGGACGCTGAGCTACCAGGGGTCACGCTTCGTCGATTTTAAGGCCGATCCATAAAACAATGGCCTGGTATCGAACCAGGCCATCTGTGTTTCACTTCTTCTTGAGCGTAGCGGCAATTTTCTTTTGCCACACCAGTAGCTCAAACACGCCGAACAGGAAGATACGAATCTTCTCGCCGCGCGTCATTTTCGGGCCATCTTTCGGCTGCGTGGCCTGTAGCAGTGCCATTTGCATACCGTGCATCAGCACCATAAATACCAGTGCTACGTTGACGAAAATATTCAACGGGCGTGGGAATGGGTGAAACAAATTCATGACCAGAAACGCCCATACGCACAGCATTAGCGCGCGTCCAAGATTAATCAACATCCTTTTCTCCCTGCACTTCACGTTGATAGAGACGGTAGGCAACCTGACCGGCAATTTTTTCCCGGTACAGGCTCCAGTGAGCAGGAACCGGCGGGAGGCCGTTTTCGACTTCGCTTTCGACGTAGATAAGTGCCTCGTCAGCCAACCAGCCTTGGGTTTCCAGCAAGTTTAACGTCTCTTCCAGCAATCCTTTACGAAACGGCGGGTCAACAAACACAATATCATGCGGCGTGCCGTTTTGATTCAGGAAGGTGAGCGTATTGGTGTTAACTACTTTGCCGTTCGCCGCCTTGAGGGTTGCGAGGTTTTTTTGTAGCTGTTGAGCGACGTGGCGTTCCATTTCCAGCAGCGTAGCGCTGGCGGCGTAGCGAGACAGTGCTTCCAGCCCCAGCGCGCCGCTCCCGGCAAAGCAGTCCAGGCAACGGGCATCGACCATTGACGGAGCCAGCCAGTTAAATAAGGTTTCACGCACACGGTCGGTGGTGGGTCTAAGACCTGGGCTGTCGGGGACAGGTAGTTTACGGCCACGCCATTGCCCGCCAATAATGCGGATTTGGCCACTGCCGCCGGAGGTTGGTTTTTTCATTTGCTCGCTCTGGTCACTCTTTCAGCCTGCTATTCTAGCGATCTGCTGTGCAGGGTTAAAGCGGTGAAGCCAGAGAAGTTAAGTGGTAGACTAACCGACTAATTTCATCATTATTTCAGCCTTCGCGTCGATTATGGCGAAGTGCCGCCATCAATAAACAGCGGGGAGTGTGGTCGTAAATGGCAAAAGAAAAAAAACGTGGCTTTTTTTCCTGGCTGGGCTTCGGGCAAAAAGAACAAGATCAGGTTGTTGAAAAAGAAGAACAAATTGCAGAACAATCGGCGGTAGAGCAGCCGGTTGTTGCGCCGGAAACGGCGGCTGAAACCCCTGCTGTAGAAGACACAGCGGTTGCTGATACGCCGGAAGCGGCTGTTGCACCGCATACGGTTGAAGAAAGTGAAGTTTTCGCCGCTGACGTCGTTGAAGTGACCGAGCAGGTTGCTGAACGCGAAAATGCACAGCCAGAAGCCGTTGCCGAGCCGGTTGTTGAAGAACAGCCGGAAGAAGTCGTTGCTGAGCCGATTGTTGAAGAACAGCCGGAAGAAGCCGTTGCTGAGCCGATTGTTGAAGAACAGCCGGAAGAAGTCGTTGCTGAGCCAGTTGTTGAAGAACAGCCGGAAGAAGTCGTTGCCGAGCCGGTTGTTGAAGAACAGCCAGAAGAAGCGGCGGTTGAAGAAGACGTTGCTGAAGAAGAACCCGCCGCCGATACGCAGCAGGAGCAGGAAAAACCGACCAAAGAAGGTTTCTTCGCGCGCCTGAAACGTAGCCTGCTTAAAACTAAAGAAAATCTCGGATCCGGATTTATCAGTCTGTTCCGTGGTAAGAAAATCGACGACGATCTGTTTGAAGAGTTGGAAGAACAACTGCTGATTGCTGATGTCGGCGTGGACACTACCCGTAAAATTATCAACAGCCTGACCGAAACCGCCAGCCGTAAACAGCTGCGCGATGCCGAAGCACTGTACGGGCTGCTGAAAGATGAAATGGGTGAAATCCTCGCAAAAGTGGATGAACCGCTTAATATTGAAGGCAAAACGCCTTTCGTTATTTTGATGGTTGGTGTTAACGGCGTGGGTAAAACCACCACTATCGGTAAACTGGCGCGCCAGTTCGAGCAGCAGGGCAAAACGGTGATGCTGGCGGCGGGGGACACCTTCCGTGCGGCAGCGGTTGAGCAGTTGCAGGTGTGGGGCCAACGCAACAATATTCCGGTGATTGCACAGCATACGGGCGCGGATTCCGCGTCGGTGATTTTCGATGCGATTCAGGCGGCGAAAGCGCGTAACGTTGACGTGCTGATTGCCGATACCGCAGGGCGCTTGCAGAATAAATCGCACCTGATGGAAGAGCTGAAGAAAATCGTTCGCGTGATGAAAAAGCTCGATGTTGAAGCGCCGCATGAAGTGATGCTGACCATTGATGCGAGCACCGGACAGAACGCCATCAGCCAGGCCAAACTGTTCCATGAAGCGGTGGGCCTGACCGGCATCACGCTGACCAAACTCGACGGTACTGCCAAAGGTGGGGTTATCTTCTCCGTGGCAGATCAGTTCGGCATCCCGATTCGTTATATCGGCGTCGGCGAACGTATAGAGGACTTACGTCCGTTTAAAGCGGGCGATTTTATTGAGGCACTTTTTGCCCGAGAGGATTAATCATGATTCGCTTTGAACACGTCAGCAAAGCCTATCTCGGCGGGAGACAAGCGTTGCAGGGGGTGACTTTCCACATGCAACCAGGCGAGATGGCATTTCTGACCGGCCACTCTGGTGCGGGTAAAAGTACCCTGCTGAAACTTATCTGTGGGATTGAGCGGCCAAGTGCCGGGAAAATTTTATTCGGCGGCCACGATATTAGCCGTTTGAAGAACCGTGAAGTGCCGTTCTTACGCCGCCAGATCGGGATGATTTTCCAGGATCACCATCTGCTGATGGACAGAACCGTGTTCGATAACGTGGCAATCCCGCTTATCATCGCGGGGGCGAGTTTTGATGACATTCGCCGTCGTGTCTCGGCGGCGTTGGATAAAGTGGGCCTGCTCGACAAAGCGAAAAACTTCCCGATTCAGCTTTCCGGTGGTGAGCAACAGCGCGTAGGGATTGCCCGCGCGGTGGTGAACAAACCTGCGGTACTGCTGGCAGATGAACCGACCGGTAACCTCGATGATGCGCTGTCGGAAGGCATTCTGCGCCTGTTCGAGGAGTTTAACCGCGTTGGGGTGACGGTACTGATGGCCACGCACGACATTAATCTGATCTCTCGTCGTTCGTACCGGATGCTGACGCTGAGTGACGGTCACTTGCATGGAGGCCTGACAAGTGAATAAGCGCGACGCAATCAACCAAATTCGCCAGTTCGGTGGCCGTCTTGACCGTTTCCGCAAATCGGTGGCGTCGTCCGGCGATAATGGCCGCAACGCACCGAAGCGCAGCAAGCCCTCGCCGAAGCCGAACTCACGCAAAACCAACGTGTTCAATGAACAGGTGCGCTATGCGTGGCAGGGCGCGTTACAGGACTTGAAAAGCAAACCGTTAGCCACTTTCCTGACGGTGATGGTTATCGCGATTTCCCTGACGCTGCCAAGCGTGTGCTACATGGTGTACAAGAACGTGAACACCGCCGCTTCGCAATACTACCCTTCGCCGCAGATTACCGTTTATCTGGAAAAAACGCTGGATGATGATGCGGCGGCGAAAGTCGTGGGTCAGCTCCAGGCTGAACAGGGCGTGGACAAAGTCAATTACCTTTCCCGTGACGAAGCGCTGGGCGAGTTCCGTAACTGGTCTGGCTTTGGCGGCGCACTGGATATGCTGGAAGAAAACCCTCTGCCTGCGGTTGCCGTGGTTATCCCGAAAATCGACTTCCAAAGTACCGATGCGCTGAACACCCTGCGTGACCGTGTGGCGCAAATTCAGGGCGTTAATGAAGTGCGGATGGACGATAGCTGGTTCTCCCGTCTGGCCTCTATTACCGGGCTGGTGGGGCGCGTGTCGGCGATGATTGGCGTGCTGATGGTTGCCGCCGTTTTCCTCGTCATTGGTAACAGCGTGCGGCTGAGTATTTTCGCCCGCCGCGACACCATTAACGTGCAAAAACTGATTGGCGCTACCGACGGCTTTATCCTGCGCCCGTTCCTGTACGGCGGCGCGCTGCTGGGCTTCTCCGGGGCATTCCTGTCGCTGATTTTGTCGGAAATACTGGTAATGCGCTTGTCTTCTGCGGTAACGGAAGTGGCGCGCGTATTCGGGACTCAGTTTGAGCTGAGCGGCCTGTCGTTCGACGAATGTCTGCTGCTGTTGCTGCTGTGCTCGATGATTGGTTGGGTGGCAGCCTGGCTTGCCACGGTACAACATTTACGCCACTTTACTCCCGATTAAAAAAGTTCTGTTATACTCTTCCCCTGCGACGACTTCCGTTCGCAGGGGATGCGTTTTGAACCCCATCTTTCTGCCCTCGCAACTATCGCGTGTCACATTTTGTGCGTAATTTATTCACTCTATTGCATTGAACTTGTGGATAAACTCACTGTCTGATAAAAGAGCGGATGATATTCTCGTTGCTCATAGAGCCTGGCATGTTTGTTGCCTTCGGGAACAGGCCACCGCCAGTATCAAGTGAATTGAGAGGATTTGAATGACCAAAGAAATGCAAAATTTAGCGTTAGCCCCTGTTGGTAACCTGGAATCCTATATCCGGGCTGCGAACGCATGGCCGATGTTGACGGCTGATGAAGAAAAGGCGCTTGCTGAACGGCTGCATTACCAGGGTGATCTGGAAGCAGCTAAAACGCTGATCCTGTCTCACCTGCGCTTTGTTGTTCATATTGCTCGTAATTACTCGGGCTATGGCCTGCCGCAGGCGGACTTGATTCAGGAAGGCAATATCGGCCTGATGAAAGCCGTGCGTCGTTTTAACCCAGAAGTGGGTGTTCGTCTGGTCTCCTTCGCGGTGCACTGGATTAAAGCGGAAATTCACGAATACGTGCTGCGTAACTGGCGTATCGTCAAAGTCGCGACCACCAAAGCACAGCGTAAGCTGTTCTTTAACCTGCGTAAAACCAAGCAGCGTCTGGGCTGGTTTAACCAGGATGAAGTTGAAATGGTTGCTCGCGAGCTGGGCGTTTCCAGCAAAGACGTGCGCGAAATGGAATCCCGTATGGCGGCGCAGGACATGGCGTTTGATATGTCCTCGGACGACGAGTCTGAAAGCCACTCTGTTGCACCGGTGCTCTACTTGCAGGATAAATCGTCTAACTTTGCTGATGGCATCGAAGACGACAACTGGGAAGAGCAGGCGGCGAACAAACTGACCGACGCAATGCAAGGCCTGGATGAACGTAGCCAGGACATCATTCGCGCCCGTTGGTTGGACGAAGACAACAAGTCCACGCTGCAAGAACTGGCCGACCGTTACGGCGTTTCTGCTGAACGTGTACGTCAGCTTGAGAAAAATGCGATGAAGAAACTGCGCGCGGCTATCGAAGCCTAATCACGCCGGTTAACGCATTGCCCTGATAACCCCTGGATGCCCATCCGGGGGTTTTTTTATGCCTCATTAACACGTCAAACAGCTATCACACTTTCCTCTGCCTATTTTGCTTTTGCCGCTGGCGTTAATTCGAGCGATGGCAAAAACTAAATGTGCGCTACCTATTTTCCGTTCTTTATCGGCAGGGGGTTATTGTGAGTAACGAATCACTGAATCATCGGCGTTTACAGGCAACGCCGCGCGGCGTTGGCGTGATGTGTGGTTTCTATGCGCAGCGCGCAGAAAACGCCACTTTGTGGGACATTGAAGGCAATGAGTATATCGACTTTGCCGCCGGGATCGCGGTGTTAAACACCGGACACCGCCACCCGCAGGTGATTGCCGCAGTAGAGAACCAGCTTAACGCCTTTACCCATACCGCGTACCAGATTGTCCCTTATGAAAGCTATGTATCATTAGCAGAACGTATTAATGCAGCCGCACCCATTGCTGGAAATGCCAAAACGGCATTCTTCAGCACGGGCGCGGAGGCTGTTGAAAATGCGGTGAAAATTGCCCGCGCCTACACGCGACGCCCTGGGCTGATAACCTTCGGCGGCGCTTTTCATGGCCGCACCTTTATGACTATGGCGCTGACCGGTAAAGTCGCGCCGTATAAAATCGGCTTTGGCCCGTTCCCTGGCTCGGTTTATCACGGCCTTTACCCGAACGCAGCGCATGGCGTGACGACTGAAATGGCGCTTAACAGCCTGGCGCACATCTTCAAAGCGGATATCGCCCCTGATCAAGTTGCGGCGATAATTCTGGAACCGGTGCAGGGCGAGGGCGGGTTTAACATCGCGCCAGCCGACTTCATTCAGGGCCTGCGTGCGCTGTGCGACACGCACGGAATTCTACTGATTGCCGATGAGGTACAGACCGGTTTTGCCCGTACCGGCAAACTGTTTGCTATGGAGCACCACAGCGTAAAAGCGGACCTGATCACTATGGCGAAAAGTCTCGCCGGTGGTTTCCCTCTCTCTGGCGTCGTGGGGCGCGCCGACGTAATGGATGCCCCCGCGCCTGGTGGGCTGGGCGGCACTTATGCGGGCAACCCGCTGGCTATCGCCGCCGCTCACGCTGTGCTGGATGTCATTGAGGAGGAGGCGCTCTGTACGCGGGCGAACCATCTGGGCCAGCATCTTATCGATGTTCTTAATCAAGAGCGGGAGCAGTGTCCGGCGATTGTTGATGTGCGCGGTGTGGGTTCTATGGTGGCGGTAGAGTTTATCGACCCACGAAACGGTAAACCGTCGCCAGAGTTCGCAAAACGCGTCCAGGAGCGCGCGCTGGCAGAAGGCCTGTTGCTGTTGAGCTGCGGTGTGTACGGCAACGTCATCCGCTTCCTTTATCCGCTTACTATTCCCGAAAAACAGTTCCAGCAGGCGTTAGATATTATTCGACGTGCGCTGAGCGCCTGACAGGATGATGTTTGCCCGGGCGTCGGGCAAACATTTATACACTTCAATCGGTTAGTAGAACTTATTGCGGCAGGAGGTTATAAGCCTGCAACATATCTTTGATATCCTGAGTGATGACTTCGTTTGGCATATGTATTGGTCTTCTGGTAATGCCTGCGGTGATGCCCATTAAGTTAAGGGCTTCTTTCATTACTGCTGGGGCGGTCATTTTCTTAATATTCATGCGCAGTGCATCGATCTTATTACGTTCTTCCTGCGCTTTTTCCAACTGTCCCGCGATGAAATAGTTATATAAATCCACTTCAATCTTCGGTAAGACATTTGATGTAGCTGCGACGCTGGCTACCGAACCTTCTTTAAATGCATCAAGCATCAGCGAGTCTGAACCGTTCAATACTTTAAAATTCTTATGCTTTGAGATTTCAAGATACTGCTTTTGAACTTCAAATTTGCCACTGCTGTCTTTGATTGCCACGATATTATCGATATCAGCCAAGCGATTCGCTGTTTCGTATTCAATGCTTAGACCCGTTTGCCCTGGGAGGTTGTATAGAATAATGGGCGCTGCTGTACTGGCCGCAATATCATAGTAATGTTTATATAAATCTTCCTGATTAGGGACCAGATAGTAGGGCGTTACGACTGAAATATAATCTGCACCGGCATCAACTAGTCGTTGAGTCAGAGCGATAGTTTGCTGTGTGCTACAGCAACCGGCACCGGCACAAATGGTTACATCATCACCCACTTCGTCAACGACCGCTTTGGTGAGTTCTACTTTTTCATCATCAGATAACAGATGAAATTCGCCATTGGTACCACAAATAAATAATCCATGAACACCATTGTTAACTAACCAACGAGCCATCTTTCTTGCAGCGGGGATATCCATTTTTTCAGTTTCATCAAATGGTGTCACCATCGCAGTAATAATTCCCTTAAGTTCTTTCATTATATTTTCTCCAGTTCGTTGGTAACATTTTTAATCGAAATTTGAATTGTGTTAAGATCTGCTTCCTGAGTAAACGAAGCCGCATGTGGCGTGATCGAATAATTCATGAGTTGTTTTGTTTTTTCTTTTCGCTCTTTAAGTTCAATATCTTCACTAGCAAAAGAAATTTTATTGGTGATTAAAGCGTTGTATAAGCTATCTTCATCAATCAAACCACCTCGTGCAGTATTAATTAATATCGCAGACGGTTTCATTTTTTCGAATGCGTGATGATCGACCATATGCCTGGTACTATCTAATAAAGGCAGATGAAGAGAGATAACATCGCTGAGCTGATATATTTCATCTAATTCTTTAAGTTTTATATACGGGAAAACTTGACTCCGGTTAATATAGGGATCGTATGCAATGATCTCCATACCCATGGCGTTGGCGATGTGGGCTACATGTTTGCCGATAGCACCAAGGCCGATTAACCCTAATGTCTTCTTATGTAATTCAGTACCAACCAATCTTACATCATTGTTGCATTTGGCTTGATGTTCGATTTCAATATACTTTCTGGCAACGGATAGCATCATTAGAATGGCCATTTCTGCCACCGATACAGAGTTTGCATTGAGTGCTTTATGCACCACAATATTTCTGCTCTGCGCATACTCAACGTTGATGTTATCCAGGCCAACACCATATTTTGAGATTACTTTGAGCTTTTTTGCACAATCGATGACATCTTGATCTAACGGGTCATTGCCTGTAATAATGGCATCGGCATCTTTAATCTTTACCATCAACTCTTCTTTACTAAAACGTCCGCCGCTTGTATTACATTCGACGATATATCCTGCTGCCTGTAGTTCATCCAAATATTTTTGACCTTTACTAAGAAAGGGACGTGGCGTGATAAGTATTTTTTTCATATTACAATATACCGAAGAATGAAAAAATAAGGCTTAAAGAGAGGATTGCTACCAGTATTCGTAAGAAATGTGGTCCACATTTCTGTATGTATATATAAATACCGAGCACTGCAACCAGGGGAAGCAAGTTGGGAACGATTTTGTCCAGCATGTCCTGTAGGACAATAGTATTCCCACCTCCGGTGGTAATATGTAGCGGGGTCTTAATTTTTACATAAGTGGCAGAAAGCGCTCCCATCATCAGCAGGCCAAACATACCTGCGCCTTCAATAATTTTATGGATACTGCCAGAGTGGAGTATCTCTAAAATTGACTCTTTCCCTTTTTTATAGCCAATATTGAGTGCAAATCGGCTAGCGAAGAACATATAGATGACTTGATATATTAATGGAAGAAAAGCAGCTAAAACGTACCCTTGTAATACAAAAGGAATACATACCCCGATAACAATAGGTCGCAATGTGCCAAAATCTAACGTATCCCCGATACCTGAGACTGGGCCCATTAGCCCCGTTTTTAAACTGGTTACTAATTGGGTTGTTGCTGCTCGTTGCTCTTCCGGTTCCTGGGACGCTTTTTCTTCCAGTGCGATAGTGATACCGTTTACCACTGAGCCCCAGTTAGCCTGTGTGTTAAACATGGTTAAGTGGCGCTGTAATGCTTTTGAAAGATCTTTCTCATCCGGGTATAACTTAGCCAAAACCCCGGTCATTGAATTACAAAAGGCTAAAGCCTGTAACCTTTCAAAATTTAATGATGTTTCAGAGAATGCATGCCATTTTAGCCAAACAATCTGCACATCTCTTTTCGTAATTGGTGAGTTTCCGGCTTCCCTCAAGTCGATGTTATTAGCCATTTTGTGTTCCTTTTGCAGTTTTTGATTGCATGTATAAGAGAACAGCACATAAACCAAAAATGGATATCCCTATGGTATTCAGCCCTGAATATGTGACGAGGAAGAAACCAATAATGAATAAAGGGATGTATTGTTTTTTCCCGATCACAATGATGGTGATTGCAAAACCTAATGCCGGAAGAATATTGCCAGCGATAGCTAAGCCGTTAGTCGTCCAACTCGGTAGCAGATTGACAAATGAGGCAATCGCATCAGGGCCATACAAACATGCAACGAAAACAGGAACGAAGCGCATAGGGAAGGCCAGCAGAATCGGATATATAGTGGCTACACGCTGAATCCCTTTTATATCTGCTTTTTCAGCATAGCGATCGGCCATATGCACGAATGTGGTATTAACCGTTTTACGAACGTTTTCGAGGACGACCCCTAATAAACCTAATGGGATTGCCAACGAAATAGCAATTTCAGGCTTTATCCCCGCAGTGAGAGCAATAGGTATAGCGATGCAGGAGGCCAGCCCTTCATCTGCTGGCGGATTACCGCCAGGAGCAATACTGCCTATATAGATCATCTGTAATGTCGCACCGACGGATAATGCAGTCGGCATATCATCAAAGATAATTCCCATGATGGGGGCAATTGATAACGGCATGCGCATGATTGAAAAGCCATACCATACCTTCGCTTGTGACATCCAATAAACTAAAGCAATTAATATTGCTGTAGAAATGCCCATAAGTTCCTCTCCTTTTTAAGGTAACTTATTCTTTATTTTTTGCAGGCTTGCAGGTTCTTCTTCTGGGATAGTCTGGAAATAAACTTTAATATCCTTGTCTTCTATGACTTGTAGTTTTTCCGCATCTTCTTTATTCAGTGATATCTGATTAAAGACGATTTTCCTGCCGGGGGTATTTTCTACGCCACCTACTTGTAACTCTTCAAGTTCTAAGCCGCCCTGAATAGTCTTCATGGCTGAGTCAATAGATTTGAAAAGGATTAAAAGTTTTCCGGTATAGAATTTTTTCTCATTCCAGAGGGTTAACGTTTCCTCAATGGAGGTCATGATCACTTCGACGCCACTGGGGGCTGCCATTTTATAAACTTCGGCTAAAAAAGGAACATTATATAATTCGTCATCAATAACGATTATTTTATCGGCATCGCTCCTTTTCAGCCATTTGGTGATAACCTGTCCATGAATTAGGCGATAATCAATGCGGGCATGTACAATACTCATACTCTATCATCCTTTATTAAATTTATAACTTTGAACCATGTCTTTACCGGCATCATGAATATATTGAACATATTCTTCGATGGCGATTTCTTTATCTGAGTCTTGTAACATATTTGCTTCAAGCAGCATGGCAAGATTCACGCCGCTAATACAATGAATAGGGTATTCTCTGGAGAGAACCGTCGCTACATTTGATGGTGTTCCGCCATATATATCGGTAAGAATAATGGTTTTGATATTGGGTCTGAGTGCTTTCCTTGTCTGCTCCATTAACGTCTCTGGTGACATCCCGATAACCAGAGAAATAGCCGTTGTATTTTTTGTTTTACCAACAATCATTTCACTACTGTTTAACAACTCTTTGCCTGCGTCACCGTGTGTTAAAATGACAATATCATAGATATTCAATGATTATTCCCTTTACGTATACAATCCATTGGTTTAATTTATATTTTATATGTAACAGACTCCATTCCTGAGAGTGGTTTCTGTTCTTTGAATATATATTGTTTTTTTACGTTTTAAACGTTATCAGGATCACATATTGAATGCATTGGCTAATATTGCCATTTATCTTCGGATGCATAAAAAGAATAACAAAATAGTATAAAATTGATTTTTATAACTAATATTATCCTTTAACTAATTTTGAATATATATATTTTAAATATGTTTAATGCGTGATTTGTATTAAAACCATCTTTTTTATCGATGATATAAGGCAGTATTACGGGGATAAGGTTGATATTTACAGTTTTGTCACCTATGTGTTATGTCATCGCAAAAATTCACGTTTCAAATCCATAAAAATGGGGTATGTTTTAGCAGAGTATGCTGAAAAGGCCCGGTCAGTATGCCTAAATACTAATATCTTATACTTGGTTTGATTCCAATATCAGAATAACGTGCCACATAACAACATAACAACATAACAACATAACAACATAACAACATAACAACATCACAACAAATGCAATAACCATAACAATGGGGAACCTCAGGATGAAAATGAAGGGTAAAGCGTTACTGGCAGGATGTATTGCACTCGCATTCAGCAATATGGCATTAGCAGAAGATATTAAAATTGCTGTTGTGGGGGCGATGTCTGGCCCGGTTGCGCAGTATGGCGATCAAGAATTTACCGGTGCTGAGCAGGCAGTGGCGGATATCAACGCGAAAGGCGGCATCAAAGGCAATAAACTTTCCATCGTGAAATACGATGATGCGTGTGACCCGAAACAGGCCGTGGCGGTGGCGAACAAAGTGGTGAATGACGGTATCAAGTACGTTATCGGCCACCTGTGCTCATCTTCCACGCAGCCAGCATCTGACATCTATGAAGATGAAGGCATTTTGATGATTACCCCGGCAGCAACGGCTCCAGAGCTGACGGCACGTGGCTATAAGCTAATTCTGCGCACCACCGGCCTGGACTCTGATCAGGGCCCGACGGCGGCAAAATACATTCTCGACACAGTGAAGCCAAAGCGCATTGCTATCGTGCATGACAAACAGCAATACGGCGAAGGTCTGGCGCGCGCGGTGCAGGACGGCCTGAAAAAAGGCGGTGCTGATGTGGTGTTCTTCGACGGTATCACTGCGGGTGAAAAAGACTTCTCCACGCTGGTTGCGCGCCTGAAGAAAGAGAATATCGACTTTGTTTACTTCGGCGGCTATCACCCTGAAATGGGGCAGATCCTGCGTCAGTCTCGTGCGGCGGGTCTGAAAACGCAGTTTATGGGGCCTGAAGGGGTTGCGAACGTGTCGCTATCTAACATCGCGGGTGATTCGGCTGAAGGTCTGCTGGTCACCAAACCGAAGAACTACGATCAGGTTCCGGCAAACAAACCGATTGTGGATGCGATCAAAGCCAAGAAACAAGATCCGAGCGGTGCATTCGTGTGGACCACCTACGCTGCGCTGCAATCTCTGCAAGCAGGGTTGGATCAGTCAAGCGATCCGGCTGAGATAGCTAAATACCTGAAAGCACACAGCGTAGACACCGTAATGGGGCCGCTGTCGTGGGATGAAAAAGGCGACCTGAAAGGCTTCGAGTTCGGCATCTTTAACTGGCATGCCAACGGCACGGCGACCGACGCGAAGTAAGTTTCTGTTATGCCAACCCTCTCCCTGTGGGGAGAGGGAATCGTGCAGCGAGCCCTTTACCCAGCCATCAACCTGTTCATGAAAGCCTAACGCGCGGGCAAAAGCCGCCATCTCTGCCGTTTCTTCCACCCCATTTTGACTCAAATGCCAACGGATAACCTGCGGGTTATCGCGCATCACTTCTTCAACCAAATACTGCCCAACGCCCCGACGGCGGGTGACTTCACGCACGCACAGAGAAGCTAACACGCCTTGATCGCCATTCAGCGTCACGCGCACCGCAGCCAGTAAACGTTCGTTAAAACGGGCGGCGTACAGACGGTGGTTTTCGTTGAGATCCTGCTCGGCAGGAGCGTGAGCAGGCCAGATCTTGGTCAAACAGATCCGCTCTTGATCGCTAAAAGTGGTTAAACGAATGATGGTCAGTTTCATTGACGAGACACTCAAATCACAAAAAGTGCGCTCAGTGTACTCAATTTATTCTGCTGGGGGCTTTCTCTTTTTAGGGGATTTAACAGGCGATTAGTTTTTTGATATTCGCGTAGGCAGTTTGAAACATTATGGATCGAAAAATAGTCAGAACATTAACCTGAAAACCAGCATTTTATTCGGCTCTTTATGTCGTTATTTTATGCTGTTTTCTGGACTTTTTTTTGTTTATCTATAGTAAAAATCAGAATATTATATTTTCTTAATAGACTGAAAAATAGAGATTTTAGTCTGCATTTGGCCTAAAAGCCATGCTAAGCCATTAAAGAGACTGGTAAAAATAGCGTTGTGTATTAAAAGTACAGAATGTTTTTTAACCATAAAATTACAAAATAGATACACAACATCTAGATGGGGATCCCGAAGTATGAAAAGGAACACAAAAACAGTAATCGCAGGGGTGATGGCGCTGGCAATGTCGCAAGCGGCTATGGCTGCTGATATTAAGGTTGCCGTTGTAGGGGCGATGTCCGGCCCTGTCGCGCAGTGGGGCGATATGGAGTTCAACGGCGCGCGTCAGGCGATTAAAGACATCAACGCCAAAGGTGGCATCAAAGGCGACAAACTGGTGGGCGTTGAGTATGACGATGCTTGCGATCCAAAACAGGCGGTCGCGGTTGCCAACAAAATCGTTAACGACGGCATTAAATACGTTATTGGCCACCTGTGTTCTTCTTCTACACAGCCCGCTTCCGACATTTATGAAGATGAAGGCATTCTGATGATCTCCCCTGGGGCCACAAACCCAGAACTGACTCAGCGCGGCTATCACTACATTATGCGTACCGCAGGCCTGGACTCCTCACAGGGGCCGACGGCGGCGAACTATATTCTGAATACGGTGAAACCGAAGCGTATCGCGATTATTCACGACAAACAGCAGTATGGCGAAGGGCTGGCGCGTTCCGTACAAGCCAGTCTGAAAGCGGGTAACGCCAATATCGTGTTCTTTGACGGCATCACCGCCGGTGAGAAAGATTTCTCCGCGCTGCTGGCGCGTTTACAGAAAGAGAATATCGACTTTGTTTATTACGGCGGTTACTACCCAGAAATGGGCCAGATGCTGCGTCAGGCACGTTCTGTCGGCCTGAAAACCCAGTTTATGGGGCCAGAGGGCGTAGGTAATGCGTCACTGTCGAACATCGCGGGCGATGCGGCGGAAGGTATGCTGGTGACCATGCCAAAACGCTATGACCAGGATCCGGCAAACAGCGCTATCGTTAACGCACTGAAAGCAGAGAAAAAAGATCCGAGCGGCCCATATGTGTGGATCACCTATGCCGCCGTACAGTCTCTGGCGACCGCAATGGAGCGCACCGGCAGTGACGATCCTCAGGCGCTGATTAAAGACTTAAAAGCAAACGGTGCAAAAACCGTGATTGGGCCGCTGAACTGGGATGCGAAAGGCGATCTGAAAGGATTTGAGTTTGGTGTCTTCCAGTGGCATGCCGACGGCTCCTCCACCGCAGTGAAGTAACCTTCATTTCCCCCCGGCAGGCGTAGATCTGCGGGGGGTAGCAAAAGGCTAATATATGTCAGAGCAGGTTCTCTATTTTGTGCAGCAGATGTTTAACGGCGTCACGCTGGGAAGCACCTATGCACTCATCGCCATTGGTTACACCATGGTTTACGGGATTATTGGCATGATCAACTTCGCCCACGGCGAGGTTTACATGATCGGTAGTTATGTCTCCTTTATGATCATCGCCGCATTGCTGATGATGGGCATCGACACCAGCTGGCTACTGGTCGCCGCAGGTTTTATTGGCGCGATTGTCATTGCCAGTGCCTATGGCTGGAGTATCGAGCGGGTGGCTTATCGCCCCGTGCGTAACTCCAAGCGCCTGATTGCGCTTATCTCCGCTATCGGGATGTCTATCTTCTTGCAGAACTACGTCAGCCTGACCGAAGGGTCGCGCGATGTGGCGCTGCCGAGCCTGTTTAACGGCCAGTGGATTATTGGCAGCAGCGAAAACTTCTCTGCCTCTATTACCACGATGCAGTTGGTTATCTGGGTTGTGACCTTTATTGCCATGCTGGCGCTGACGATTTTCATCCGCTACTCGCGCATGGGACGTGCCTGCCGTGCCTGCGCCGAAGACTTGAAAATGGCGAGCCTGTTGGGGATTAACACCGACCGTGTGATTGCCCTGACCTTCGTGATTGGCGCGGCGATGGCCGCCGTTGCGGGCGTGTTGCTCGGCCAGTTCTACGGCGTTATCAACCCGTATATCGGCTTTATGGCGGGGATGAAAGCCTTCACCGCAGCGGTGCTGGGCGGTATCGGCAGTATTCCGGGAGCGATGATTGGTGGGCTGATTCTTGGTATTGCAGAAGCGCTCTCCTCGGCGTATTTGAGCACAGAATATAAAGACGTGGTGTCCTTCGCGCTGTTGATTCTGGTGCTGCTGGTGATGCCGACTGGCATCCTGGGACGCCCGGAGGTAGAGAAAGTATGAAACCGATGCATTTTGCGATGGCGCTGCTGTCTGCCGCAATGTTCTTTGTGTTGGCGGGCGTCTTTATGGGCGTTCAACTACAACTGGATGGCACCAAACTGGTGGTTGGGTCGGCGGCGGATATCCGCTGGCAGTGGATCTTTATTGGCACTGCGGTGGTCTTTTTCTTCCAGTTGCTGCGCCCGTTGTTCCAAAAAGGGCTGAAAAGCGTTTCCGGGCCGAAGTTTATTCTGCCCGCGATTGACGGCTCAACCGTTAAACAGAAGCTGTTCCTGGTGGCGCTGTTGGTGATTGCCGTGGCGTGGCCGTTTATGGTGTCGCGTGGGACGGTGGATATCGCCACGTTGACCATGATTTACATCATTCTTGGCCTCGGCTTGAACGTGGTTGTCGGGCTTTCCGGCCTGTTGGTGCTGGGCTATGGCGGCTTTTACGCCATCGGCGCTTACACCTTCGCACTGCTGAACCACTATTACGGCCTCGGCTTCTGGACCTGCCTGCCATTGGCGGGGCTGGTATCGGCGGCGGCGGGCTTCCTGCTCGGCTTCCCGGTACTGCGCCTGCGCGGTGACTATCTGGCGATTGTGACTTTAGGCTTTGGTGAAATCGTCCGTATCCTGCTGCTGAACAACACTGAAGTGACCGGTGGCCCGAACGGCATCAGCCAAATTCCAAAACCGACGTTCTTCGGCCTGGAGTTTAGCCGTAGCGCCCGTGAAGGCGGCTGGGACACCTTCAGCAACTTCTTTGGCGTCAAGTATGACCCGTCTGACCGCGTGATTTTCCTTTATCTGGTGGCATTGCTGCTGGTGGTGCTGAGTCTGTTTGTTATCAACCGCCTGCTGCGGATGCCGTTAGGCCGCGCATGGGAAGCGCTGCGTGAAGATGAAATCGCCTGTCGCTCGCTGGGTTTAAGCCCAACGCGCATCAAACTGACCGCCTTTACGATTAGCGCCGCATTTGCCGGTTTTGCCGGGACGCTGTTTGCCGCACGTCAGGGTTTTGTCAGCCCAGAATCGTTCACCTTTGCCGAGTCGGCCTTTGTGCTGGCGATCGTGGTGTTGGGCGGCATGGGCTCGCAGTTTGCGGTTATTCTGGCGGCGGTGCTGCTGGTGGTTTCGCGCGAGCTGATGCGCGACTTTAACGAATACAGCATGTTAATGCTGGGTGGCTTGATGGTGCTGATGATGATCTGGCGTCCGCAGGGCTTGTTGCCGATGACCCGTGTACAGATGAAGCTGAAAAGCGGGAAAGCGAAAGGAGAGCAGGCATGAGTCAGCCATTATTATCGGTCAGCGGCCTGATGATGCGTTTTGGCGGCCTGCTGGCGGTCAACAACGTTAATCTGGAGCTGCATCCGCAGGAAATCGTCTCGCTGATTGGCCCGAATGGCGCAGGGAAAACGACGGTCTTTAACTGCCTGACAGGTTTTTATAAACCGACCGGCGGCACGATTATGCTGCGTGACCAGCATCTGGAAGGCTTGCCGGGCCAGCAGATTGCGCGCATGGGCGTGGTGCGTACTTTCCAGCACGTGCGCCTGTTCCGTGAAATGACGGTGATTGAAAACCTGCTGGTTGCTCAACATCAGCAACTGAAAACCGGTGTCTTTTCTGGCTTGCTGAAAACGCCATCGTTCCGCCGTGCGCAGAGCGAAGCGCTGGACAGAGCGGCAGTTTGGCTTGAGCGTATTGGCCTGCTGGAGCACGCCAACCGCCAGGCCAGCAACCTGGCCTATGGTGACCAGCGCCGCCTGGAAATTGCCCGTTGTATGGTGACTCAGCCGGAAATCCTGATGCTCGACGAACCCGCCGCTGGCCTCAACCCGAAAGAGACCAAAGAGCTGGATGAGCTGATTGCCGAGCTGCGTAATCATCACAACACCACTATTTTGCTGATTGAACACGATATGAAGCTGGTGATGGGCATTTCCGATCGCATTTACGTGGTGAACCAGGGCACGCCGCTGGCGAATGGTACGCCGGAAGAAATCCGTAACAACCCGGATGTTATCCGTGCCTATTTAGGTGAAGCATAAGATGGATAAAGTGATGTTATCGTTTGATAAAGTCAGCGCCCATTACGGCAAAATTCAGGCGCTGCACGAGGTAAGCCTGCATATCAACCAGGGGGAAATTGTGACCCTGATAGGCGCTAACGGCGCGGGCAAAACCACACTGCTTGGCACGCTGTGCGGCGACCCACGCGCCACCAGCGGGCGCATTGTGTTTGATGATAAAGACATTACCGACTGGCAAACCGCGAAAATCATGCGTGAAGCCGTGGCGATTGTCCCGGAAGGGCGCCGTGTTTTTTCGCGCATGACGGTGGAAGAGAACCTGGCGATGGGCGGCTTCTTTGCTGAACGCGACCAGTTCCAGGCGCGGATTAAGTGGGTCTACGACCTGTTTCCACGCCTGCACGAGCGCCGTATCCAGCGTGCCGGAACGATGTCCGGCGGTGAACAGCAAATGCTGGCGATTGGTCGCGCGTTGATGAGCGAGCCGCGCTTGCTGCTGCTGGATGAACCGTCTTTGGGGCTGGCACCGATTATCATCCAACAAATCTTCGACACCATCGAACAACTGCGCGAGCAGGGCATGACCATTTTCCTGGTCGAGCAGAACGCTAACCAGGCGTTGAAGCTCGCTGATCGTGGCTATGTGCTGGAGAACGGTCACGTGGTGCTATCCGATACCGGTGACGCGCTGCTGGCGAACGAAGCGGTGCGCAGCGCCTATCTGGGCGGCTAGCACAGCAAAGGACCCGGTGCGCA
>JBOFJM010000273.1:0-2460 GCA_051656825.1 Kluyvera sp. | reverse complement strand
CGGGGCCGCAGGGATTGTCAAGGGGGACTCGGCAGTCCCCCTTGACCCGTTCACAGGAACAGGTGCTTCATGTTCTACAAAACATCAGGTGAACGGAATGTGGCGCTAAACTCACCAGCATTACGCCATCGCGGCGTTTTTATCGTCACCACTCAAAGGATTATTTGCTGGCTTTTTTCTCAAGCGAAGCAGCACCTTCTTTGGTTTTATCCCAGCCTTCCTGAACGCCTTTTTTGGTGGCGTCCCATCCTTTCTGGGAAGTTTCTTTGGTTTTATTCCAACCTTTCTGCGCACCTTCTTTGGTGGCATCCCACCCTTTCTCAGTGCCTTCCTTGGTTTTATGCCAGGTTTTCTGTGCGCCTTCGCTGACCTGGCTACCCACGCTGTCACTTTTGCCTTCTACTGCGTGTTTGGACTTAAGTTTCAGCTCTTCGCCCTGGTTTTGCGCCTGATGCAGCTTTTCTTTCGCTGTGTTCGCATTCTCTTGTGCTGCGGCAACGGTGTCATCTGTAGCGTGTGTGGTTGCGGCAAAAACGGGAGAAGCCAGCAGAAGTGCAGATAATGCAATCATCGTTTTTTTCATCATATCCTCATCTAACGTTATCAGTGTTATGCACAGGACTAAGGTTGGCACACGCAACTTTATGCGTCTCCAGGAATAAACTGTAAGTGGATTATCGTGATATGGCGAATAAATAGCGGCAAGCCCGATAGGATTATCGCTATCGGGCAAGAGAAATTATCGCTCCAGCACAATCAGCGGCGCGGAGTCATGGGTATGGGCGATGCTGATTTCGGCCTGATACAGGTTTCTCAGCGCCGATTCGGTTAGCACCTCTTGCGGCGTCCCGTTATCGACCACGCTCCCTTTTTCCAGCAGCACAATTCTGTCGGCGTAACGCGCTGCGAGGTTCAGGTCATGCAACACGCAGCAGACGTTAAACTGCCGCTCATCTACCAACTGGCGCAGCAGGCGGAACAGATGCTGCTGGTGGTGGATATCCAGCGCCGAGGTGGGTTCGTCGAGAAACAGCCACTTTGGCGAAGGTTCCGGCTCCCAAAGCTGCACCAGCAGGCGCGCGAGCTGGACTCGCTGTTGTTCGCCGCCGGAAAGATGGCGGTAGTCGCGTGAGGCCAGTTCGCTGCAGCCGCACAACGCCATAATATGCTCGGTTTCGTCGCGCGGATTGCGGGTGCGATGCGGATGGCGCCCCATTCGTACCACTTCCATCACGCTAAAAGGGAACGCCATATGGCAGTTTTGGCGCATCACGGCGCGCGTTTTTGCCAGCTCGGTCGTCGGCCAGTCATTCAGTGGCCGCCCGAACAGCGAACAGTGGCCACTGTCTGGCTGAAGATAACCGGTTAACTGGCGCAAAAGCGTCGATTTCCCCGCGCCGTTCGGCCCCAGGAGAGCGACGATTTCCCCACCGGGCAGGGTCAGCGATACATTGTTGGTCAGGCGACGCCCGTTAATGCTGTAGGTCAGATTGTGGGCGTCAATCATAGTGCTCTCCGGGTACGCAGGATCAGCCATAAAAAGTAAGGGCCGCCAATCAGGCTGGTCAGCAGGCCAACCGGCATTTCGGCAGGCTGCACCAGCGTGCGTGCTAAGGTGTCGGCAACCAACAGCAGACACGCTCCCGCAAGCGTTGAACACGGCAGCAGCCAGCGGTGATCGGCCCCAATGGTCATCCTAATCAGATGCGGAATTACCAGCCCGATAAAACCGATAACGCCGCTCACTGAGACAGCCGCCCCCACTAACAGCGAGCTGAGCAGCAGCAGTTGCTGGCGCCTGCGTTTAACGTTAACGCCGAGGTAATGGGCTTCTTCATCGCCCAGTTGCAGTAAATTTAAGGTGTTAGCCAGCCAACCGGTGGCAAGCATCGCCGGAAGCGCGAACGACGCCGCTACCAGCAGCGTTGGCCATTGCGCCTGCCCCAGGCTGCCCATCATCCACAGCGTTAACTGGCGTAACTGTTGCTCGTCGCCAACATAGCTCAGCACGCCGATCGCCGCGCCGCACAGGGCGTTGATGGCAATCCCCGCCAGTAGCAGTTGCATCATGCCGCCGTGGGTATGGCGCAGGCTTATCAGGAAAATAATCGCACACACCACCAGGCTACCGCCGACGGCGAAAATCATCTGTTCATACAGCATAAAGACTGCGGGTAGCGATACCGGGAAGATAATCGCCACGCCGACCATCAGCGCGGAACCACTGCTGACACCGAGCAGGCCAGGGTCAGCCATTGGGTTGCGAAACAGCCCTTGCATAATCACGCCCGCCGTTGACAGCGCGCCGCCAACCAGCACTGCCAGCAATACGCGCGGAAGGCGAATATTGAGCCAGATATCGCGGTACTGCTCGTCCTGCAAAGAGGCGAAGGTGATTTTTAGCGCCCCCTGGCTGGCTCCTACCAGTACCAGCGTCGCCAGCATCAGCAGCAGGCCGAT
>JBOFJM010000272.1:0-2253 GCA_051656825.1 Kluyvera sp. | reverse complement strand
TCATCCCGGTTCCGCCCATGCGCCCGTAAAGGTCGCTAAAAGGGCGCACAATAATATTAGGGATTTCACGCCCTGCGGCCCAGGCATCCATATTTTGCTGCATGGCTACCAGCATCGGCGCTTCCAGCACCGCACCGGTGATACCGCCAGGATTAATCCCCAGAGAGAACACAAAATTATTAACCATATCAATCAGGATGAACGCCGATAAATTGGTCGCCAGGCCTAAAAGCGGAGCCTGAATAAGCCTATTGATAAGTTCATGGAGTTCCATGTTGACGAAGCGAACAATCCAATAAGATGCCAGCGCAAATACCAGAATGGTAATCATCACCGCAAAGAGCGTATTAAATGACTGGATAACCGCCGGTGGAACATTGCCTTCAATACGAATTTGCAGACGGCGATTTTTACTGATGCGAATAAATAATTCTGTCGCTAATCCACCGCATACCAAAGCGACAAAAGTCCCACTGGTACCCAACAGCGAATAAGGCGCAGCACCTTTGATCATGACCGCGCCAGCCGCACCTTCTGGCATAAATTCATTGACGACAGGCATGAGTACAAACAGGCAACTCATAACCACTAATGCCGCCATCAGAGGATTGGAAAACTGGCGGTTACGGGCAAGGTTGTAGCTAAACACGACCCCGATCAGTAACCCGAGGATGTTCATCGTACCGTTGACGACCTTGTTGCCCACGGTTTGCCATGAGGACAGCGTGGTATCAGCAAACAGCCCCGATAAAATCCCGCCGGGATTAATAACGATATTATTAATAAGTATCATTATTCCCGATAATACGAGGAAAGGTATTAACATAATAAATGCATCACGCATAGTGCGGAGATGTATTTGTGATGCCATCCATTGAGCGAGCGAAAGCGTTTTCTTCAAGATAAGGTCTTTCATGGTGAATCCCTGAATATGAAGTTAAACATTTATTCATTTAATTAATGTGAAATATTAATTAATGTTATTTATTTGCACCTCAAGAACACTGCCCGCTGAGAATGGGCGGTACAAAAACTCAAGTCAATATCTTTATTTTAAAAGTAGTCTACTTTTAAAACAAATGAGATCTGGATAGTAATTTAAGATGTAATATACCGTTGCAAGGATAAAGCAGAGGGAGCCGGACATTGCGAAGATATATTGAGATAGCAAATATAATAAGAGAAAGAATAATTGATAATATATATTTATCGGGAGAGAAGATCCCCTATGGCCATCAGCTATGCGCAGAGTTTAGCTGTAGCAAAATCACGCTGAACAATGCGCTGGAGATTCTGGTGAATGAAGGGTTTATTACCCGCCAGCGGGGGTTAGGGACGGTCGTGAAAACGGCGACGCCGCGCTACGCCCATGCAGAAGGCAACGCCATCTCGCCGATCCTCGGCGTCAGCACCATTAACCACGCTCAGGGGCATAATGTCAGAAGCCATCTGTTGCTGTTTGAAATTGCCAACCCCTCGGCTGAAATTGCCGGAGTGCTGGCCATAACCGATGATCGTTTTTGCTGGCATTTTCGCCGTGTGCGCTACGTTGATGATCTGCCGCTCTCGATTGAAGATACCTGGCTGCCGGTGCATATGCTGCCAGAATTCACACGTCAGGATGCGTTGAGATCGATTTATCAGTACGTGGAAACGACGCTGCGGAAAATCCCCGCCAGCAGCCATACGCAGTTTTCATCGCTTCCCAGTGATGAAGAGGCGCAAAATTGGCTTCAGTTGCAGCCCAATGAACCGGTGAGTGTGACACGCTCAGTGACTTATCTCAGCGATGGCCAACCGTTTGAGTTTTGCACCAGCCATTACCATTATCAGCGGTTTAATTACAACGCCGTAGCCCAGCGCAGCGGCACTTAAAACGGCAGCGTGGCGCACCGCGCTTTGACCGCTTCATACAATAACCGCACCGCCGTTGAAAGCTGTTTACGGTGCGGGCAAATCATATTCAGCGGTACGCGATCGCCTAAATAGTGCGGCAGCAGCACTTGCAAACGCCCTGCGCGCAGGTCGTCGCTGACGTCCAGCCCGGATTTAAACGCTACGCCTTCCCCGGCGACAGCCAGCCGCCGAATCACTTCTGCGTCGTCGCTGGTTATCGTGCCAGACACCTGCACGCTCTGCTCTACGCCGTCGAGGCTAAGCGACCAGCGGTCAAATGGCTTGCCGCGTAACACGTAGGTCAGCGCATTACATTTTTCGAGATCTGCCAGCGTTTGTGGCTCACCGTGACGGGCA
>JBOFJM010000271.1:0-4278 GCA_051656825.1 Kluyvera sp. | reverse complement strand
GCCGAAAAGCGGGCCGTGGATGGCGCACGTTAAAACGGCCTTTGGCTTTGTTATCCTCGCCCTGCCGGTGTTCTTGCTGGAGCGTATCATCGGCGACACGTGGGGATTACGGCTGTGGTCGATGTTGGGCGTGGCGTTCTTCGGTTGGGCATTTATCACCAGTCTGGGGCTGAAAAAGCCCTGGCAGCGCATCGGGCAAATTGTGCTGCTGGCGGCAGCGCTTATCAGCGTACGGCCACTACAGGACTGGGCTTTTGGCACTACCGTCGCGCAAGCGCCTCAGCACCTTAATTTCACCCGCATCACCAGCGTCGAAACGCTGAACCAGGCGCTGGCGAATGCTCGCGGCAAACCGGTAATGCTGGATTTGTACGCCGACTGGTGCGTGGCCTGCAAAGAGTTTGAGAAATACACGTTTAGCGCCGAGTCCGTACAGCAAGCGCTGAAAAACACGGTGCTATTACAAGCGGATGTCACCGCCAACAGTGCGCAGGACGCCGCACTGCTCAAGCATTTACAGGTTCTGGGGCTGCCTACGATCCTCTTCTTCGATGCCGAAGGGAACGAGCAGCCCGCCGCACGGGTGACAGGCTTTATGGATGCCGCCGCGTTCAGCGCACATTTGCGCAATCGCCAACCGTAGACAACACTTTTAGACGGAAAACCGTCGGCAACGGAGGAGAATACCGTGCAACGCGAAGACGTACTGGGGGAAGCCCTACAGCTCCTTGAACAAGAAGGGATCGCCAGCACCACGCTAGAAATGGTCGCCGCCCGCGTGGACAGACCGCTAGACGAGCTACGCCGTTTCTGGCCCGATAGCGAAGCATTGCTGTATGACGCGCTGCGCTATCTTAGCCAACAAGTGGAAATCTGGCGTCGCCAACTGATGCTGAACGACGAAATGACGCCAGAGCAAAAGCTTCTGGCGCGCTACACCGCATTAACCGAATGCGTCAGTAATAACCGCTATCCTGGCTGCCTGTTTATTGCGGCCTGCACCTTCTACCCGGACGCAGAGCACCCGATTCATCAGCTTGCCAATCAGCAAAAACAGGCCGCGTTCCACTTCAGCCATGAGCTGCTCACGCAGTTAGAAGTGGATGATCCGGCAATGGTTGCCAAGCAAATGGAGCTGGTGCTGGAAGGCTGTTTAAGCCGGATGCTGGTTAACCGCAGCCAAGTTGATGTCGATACCGCACACCGTCTGGCGGAAGATATCCTGCGCTTTGCCCAGTGTCGCCAGGGCGGCGCGCTGACCTAAGCAAGCACTCTCGCCCACACAAATGTGTGGGCGTAATGAACGCGGTAGCGACAAGATTTGCGCAAATATGACAAAAAAAGCGCAAATCGCCGCAAAGTTAAGCAGTTGAACGGTTTTCCCTGAAATTTGGTTGACTGCCGTAGGCGATTACGGTTTAATGCGCCTCGTTGCCCGGATAGCTCAGTCGGTAGAGCAGGGGATTGAAAATCCCCGTGTCCTTGGTTCGATTCCGAGTCCGGGCACCACTATTTAGAAAAACCAGCCTACGGGCTGGTTTTTTGCTTTTGCGCCTACCAATATCTTCTGCAACGCCCTCCCCTCTCGACATCACACTCAGCGCCTGGTCATAATGCCATTCCCCCCAGCGATAATCTGATGCAATGAAAACAAAAATACTGATAAGCGCCTGTCTATTCGGCTTTAAAGTGCGCTATAACGCGACCAATAAACCCCTAGCGTCGGCGCATCTTCAGCGCTGGCAGGATGAAGATCGCCTGGTTGTTCATTGCCCGGAATTGGCGGCAGGGCTTAAGACGCCCCGGTTATCTGCTGAGTTGGTTAATGGGCAGGGGGCAGAGGTTTTCACCGCGCAGGCACAGGTTCTGGAAAGCGACGGTCGCGATGTCACTCAGCACTATTTGCTTGCCGCCTGGCTGGCGCTGGAAACGGCGCAGAGCAACGGTTGTCGCTTCGCTATTTTGACAGAAGGCAGCCCAACCTGTGGCAGCCAGCAGATTTATGATGGCTCGTTTAGCGGGAGAAAAGTCCGTGGGCAAGGCGTTGCCGCAGCGCTTTTACGCCAGCATGGCATTGAGGTTTTTAGCGAGCACCAGCTTGATGAACTGAACGCGCGCCTCAGCGCTGTCGAAAGCGACCAGAGCGATAAAACATGATCTGCATCACATAAAAATGCAAAAATACTGCATGTACTTAATTTTTGCTTTTTTTGGTCGCTTTTGTTCTTTCCAATATTTCTATGGAAAGAAATTGAATAATGAAACGCTACAACACCAACAGAATAACCATTATTGCCTTTTCAGCAATACTTCTTCCATTCTTATTAATATGTGTATTTACATATACATACACCAATAAGTATATTGAAAATTCGTTTGTTAAAACAATGGTTCGCTTCACCGAGAATGAATCGACTAACAGCATTGAATATTCCAGAGATAATATTGCGATGTTGTTCCTGCCGATCTTAAAAAACGTTAATAAGGAAAATCTCAAAGCCTATCTCAACGGCGAGAACCAAGAGCTGGAAAGAATCGCCAACACCATTGTCAATTCCACTCCGGCGTTCCGCAATATCACTATCTCAGACGCATCAGGTAAATCAGTTACCTATCCATTTAGAGTCAGACCAGAAGGCTACAACGTCTTAACTCGCCCGTGGTATCCGAAGGAAACAGAGAAAAATAATATCATTTTCTCTACGCCTTACGTCACTAACGAGAAAAATAAAAAGGACAAAAAAGCCGTTACCGTCAGCATGGGCATCCTGAGCGAAGAGCTGGAGATTATCGGCAATATCGCCTTTGACCTTGATTTAAACGCGATGTCTTCGATGCTGGAAAACATCAATGCACCGTATGCCGGGCGGTTTCGCATCGTATCGCATGATGGCCTCGTGCTCTTAAGCAACAATAAAAGTGAAATTTTAACCCGCCAAATCCCTGACTCATGGCTGAAAGAAATCGAGAATAACAACGAAAACTTCTACGATGAAGCCACCGAAACCTATGTGTTCTACAAAAAATTCAATAACCCAGACTGGGTTGCTATCTCTTATGTGAAAAAAAGCGACGTTGAGAGTGAAATAAATAGTTTCCTTCAAAGCTTTATTATCGTGCTCTTTATTTGTCTAAGCCTGTACCTCACCTTTGTTGTTCTGTTCAGACTGTATCTTGGTCAAATGCTTTCCGTATTTTTGATGGAAGTCAAAGGTATTAATGTCGATGAAACCAAACCTAATTTTGAAGTGCTGTATAAAAACATCAAAGACAATAATACTGAACTCCAGACAGTCAAGCATGATTCAGAAACCGACGCCTTAACGCAGGTCTATAACCGTAAAAAACTGAACGAAGATCTTGCCACGCTGATAGAAATGAACGATCCGTTCTCATTTACCATTATTGATATTGATAACTTCAAAGTCATCAACGATACCTTTGGGCATGATGCCGGAGATGGCGTGCTGAAATTTGTCAGTAAAGCCGGTAGCCAGGTGATGGGCGATGACTATCACCTCTACCGTTTTGGCGGTGAAGAGTTGGTGGTTCTGTTCCCCGGCAATGATTATGAGGAACATTTCCAGTTAGTGGAGACATGGCGCAAAATCGTTAGCCACAGAACCTGGCGCGAAAGCCCGATGCGGGTGACATTCAGCGCCGGTATCACTATCTGGCAGCCGGGCGACACCGCCGAACATATCCTGAAAACCGCCGATATGCTGCTGTATAAAGCCAAACACGCGGGCAAGAATCAGGTGATGGGAAGCTCGAACTAACCCACACGCAGGCCCATAACAGAAAGGCTCCTCATGCAAACGCCGAGGAGCCTTTATTGTTCTTCGGGGCTTAGATAGCCACGCTTCCCCACACCAGCTTGCCTTTATGAAACGTGGCGCTGCGCGGCGAAATACGTGCGACCGCTTGTGCAGAGCACGAGGCGTCCACCAGCACAAAACTGGCGTCATCCTGCGCTTTCGGCCAAACCCGCTCACCTTTGTCGTTCAGCGGTAGGACATTGCCCGTCGCGAGGAACAACGAGCGCGAGAGATTTTGCTCGTTAGGGCGGATATAAAGCTGCGCGTACAGATTGGCTTTCTCCAGCATGTCGCCGAGGCCGTACGGCGACCAGTGGTCGATAACGCTGTCAGTCCCCGTCATCACCACCACACCCTTATCATGTAGCTGTTTTAGCGGCATATGCAGCGCGCCAATCGGTACCGTCGAGGCAATAGAAATTTGCTGCGCCACCATCCGTGTTGCTATCTCATCCACCTG
>JBOFJM010000270.1:0-5899 GCA_051656825.1 Kluyvera sp. | reverse complement strand
GATCGATAAACAGGCGTTGAACGCCACGATTAACGCCCAATCGCTGCTGCAAACGCCGCAGCAGTTCCGCGATATCACGCTGCGGGTTAACCAGGACGGTTCACAGGTGACGCTGGGCGACGTCGCGATGGTTGAGATGGGGGCGGAAAAATATGACAACCTCAGCCGCTACAACCGTAATCCGGCTTCCGGTCTGGGCATTAAGTTAGCCTCTGGCGCTAACGAAATGGCTACCGCCGAGCGCGTGATTCAACGCCTGGACGAACTACAGCAATATTTCCCGCACGACCTGGAATACAAAGTCGCCTACGAAACCACCTCGTTCGTCAAAGCGTCGATTAAAGACGTGGTTAAAACATTGCTCGAAGCCATTCTACTGGTGTTCCTTGTGATGTATCTGTTTTTACAGAACTTTCGTGCGACGCTTATCCCAACCATCGCCGTGCCGATTGTGCTGATGGGGACGTTCGCCGTGCTCTACGCCTGCGGATACAGCATTAACACCCTAACGATGTTCGCGATGGTGCTCGCCATCGGCCTGCTGGTGGATGACGCCATCGTGGTGGTTGAGAACGTCGAGCGAATAATGAGCACCGAAGGGCTAACGCCACGGCAAGCCACGCGGAAATCAATGGGGCAAATCCAGGGCGCGCTGGTCGGTATCGCGATGGTTCTGTCGGCGGTATTTATCCCAATGGCCTTCTTTGGCGGCACAACCGGCGCTATCTACCGCCAGTTCTCCATCACCATCGTTTCCGCAATGGTGCTGGTGGCGATGATCCTCACACCCGCGCTCTGCGCAGCCCTTCTGAAGCCCGTACACAAAGGCGAACAGCACGGCACCAAAGGATTTTTTGGCTGGTTTAACCGTCACTTTGACGCCAGCGCCCGCCGTTATGAATCGGGGGTGGCGAAAATTATCCACCGCAGTGCGCGCTGGATGCTGATGTATCTGCTGCTACTCGGCGGCATGGTGTTTCTGTTCCTGCGTCTGCCCTCGTCTTTTCTGCCGCTGGAAGACCGTGGAATGTTTACCGCATCGGTGCAATTACCCAGCGGTTCAACACAGCAACAGACCTTAAAAGTCGTCGAAAAAGTCGAAGACTATTTCTTCGCAAATGAGAAAGACAATATTACGTCGGTATTTGCCACCGTCGGCTCAGGCCCTGGCGGTAACGGTCAGAACGTGGCGCGTATGTTTGTGCGTCTAAAAGATTGGGAGCAACGCGACAGCACGACGGGCACGTCGTTCGCCATTATCGAGCGCGCCACCAAAGCCTTGAGCAAGATAAAAGAAGCGCGCGTTTTTGCCAGCAGCCCTCCGGCTATCAGCGGTTTAGGTAGTTCAGCCGGGTTCGATATGGAACTGCAAGACCACGCCGGAGCCGGGCACGATGCATTGATGGCCGCGCGCGACCAACTGCTAGAGCTAGCGGCCAAAGAACCGCAACTGACCCGAGTGCGCCATAATGGCCTTGATGACAGCCCGCAATTACAGATAGATATCGACCAACGTAAAGCACAGGCATTGGGTATCTCTATTGATGACATCAATGACACTCTGCAAACCGCGTGGGGTTCAAGCTACGTTAACGACTTTATGGACAGAGGCCGCGTGAAAAAGGTCTACGTTCAGGCCGCCGCGAAATACCGTATGCTGCCGGACGATATCAACATGTGGTACGTGCGTAATAACAGCGGGCAAATGGTGCCGTTCTCAGCGTTTGCGACCTCACGCTGGGAAAGCGGTTCACCACGTCTGGAGCGTTACAACGGCGATTCTGCCGTGGAGATTGTCGGTGAAGCAGCACCGGGCGTCAGCACCGGTACGGCAATGGATGTGATGCAAAATCTGGTCAAGCAATTGCCCGTCGGATTTGGCCTCGAATGGACGGCGATGTCGTATCAGGAACGCCTTTCCGGCGCGCAGGCTCCGGCGTTGTACGCGATATCGCTGTTGGTGGTGTTCCTCTGCCTTGCCGCGCTGTATGAAAGCTGGTCTGTACCGTTCTCGGTGATGTTAGTCGTGCCGCTGGGGGTTATCGGCGCACTGCTGGCGACCTGGATGCGAGGGCTGGAAAACGATGTCTACTTCCAGGTGGGGCTGTTGACGGTAATCGGCCTGTCGGCGAAAAACGCCATACTGATTGTCGAGTTTGCCAACGATCGCAATCAGAAAGGGGAAGATCTGTTATCCGCCACGCTGGAGGCCTGTCGTCAACGTCTTCGCCCTATCCTGATGACTTCACTGGCGTTTATCTTCGGCGTGCTGCCAATGGCACTCACCACCGGTGCTGGCTCCGGTGGTCAACATGCGGTCGGCACTGGCGTGGTTGGGGGGATGATATCGGCAACCGTGCTGGCGATTTTCTTCGTACCGCTATTCTTCGTGCTGGTGCGTCAGCGCTTCCCGCTAAAAGAGAAGCCAGAATAAGGAAACAAAAAAGGCGACATTTCTGTCGCCTTTTTTATTATGCACTTTCACCATCATGGTGATGACAAGAACTCAACGTCCTTTACGCGCACTGCTGGAATTATTTACGAAGCATCACTTCGATAAAATCTTTCCAGTTCCCTAGTTCACGTTCGATCATAACTACCTCTCTTATTATCACGCGCATTTTACGGAATGATTTATGACCTGTGAATACGGCAACTCCAATTAGTTCGATTGCTGACACCCGTGAACATGTGGTGACATAAATTGACTATGGCTCGAAACATTGACGGGGAATGTGACTGTCAGCAACATTCTGCAATAGTTAATTGAATGTGAATCATGTGATATAGATTTTGGGTAGGGCAAGATAAAACGCAGGCAGGATTATCACCGCCTGGCATGATAAACTGTACGCTTTTCAGCCACTTTGTCGGCTCAAAATTAATTCAGGCGGCAGGAGAATTACGTGTATATTCAAATGCCCTAAAACCTGCGGATATATAAGGTGCAATATGACTGTCCTCTATGGAATAAAAAACTGTGACACGATTAAGAAAGCCCGTCGCTGGCTGGATGACCATCAGGTTGAATATCGCTTTCATGATTACCGTGTTGATGGCCTGACAGCGGAATTACTGGCAACTTTTATTGACGAACTCGGTTGGGAATCGTTACTCAATACGCGTGGCACGACATGGCGCAAGCTGGATGAAAACATCCGCGCCGGAATTACCCATGCTGACGCGGCCGCCACATTGATGTTAGAAATGCCAGCAATCATCAAACGCCCATTGCTCTGTGCGCCCGCACAGCCTATGCTGCTGGGTTTTAGTGACGCCAGTTATAGCCAGTGGCTCAGCCATCACGCCGGGTAAAGCATTGCGGCTATCCGGCAACAACACTGCACACAATTAGCGTTTTACTGTTTGCAGATAACGAAAATAACGAGGTCTAGTTTATGTCTTGCCCAGTCATTGAGCTGGCTCAGCAGCTTATTCGCCGCCCTTCTCTTAGCCCTGATGACGCGGGCTGTCAGGCATTAATGATTGAACGTCTGCGCGCGGCAGGTTTTACCGTTGAACCGATGGATTTCGGTGATACACAGAATTTCTGGGCCTGGCGCGGTAAAGGGGAAACTCTGGCGTTCGCAGGCCACACCGATGTCGTGCCTGCGGGTGACGCCGACCGTTGGATTAACCCCCCGTTTGAACCGACGATTCGTGACGGTATGCTGTTCGGTCGCGGCGCGGCGGATATGAAAGGCTCGCTGGCGGCGATGGTCGTTGCCGCTGAGCGCTTCGTGGCGCAACATCCGAACCACAAAGGACGTCTGGCGTTCTTGATAACCTCTGACGAAGAGGCCAGCGCAACCCACGGCACGGTTAAAGTGGTGGAAGCGCTGATGGCGCGTAACGAACGCCTGGACTACTGCCTGGTGGGCGAACCTTCCAGCACTGAAGTGGTCGGCGACGTGGTGAAAAATGGCCGTCGCGGCTCTATGACCTGCAATCTGACCATTCACGGCGTGCAAGGGCATGTGGCCTACCCGCACCTTGCCGATAACCCCGTCCACCGCGCCGCGCCGTGGATGAATGAGCTGGTCGCTATCGAGTGGGACAAGGGCAACGAATTCTTCCCACCAACCAGTATGCAAATTGCCAATATTCAGGCGGGTACGGGCAGTAACAACGTGATCCCAGGCGATCTGTTTGTGCAGTTCAACTTCCGCTTCAGCACCGAACTGACCGACGAGATGATCAAAGAGCGCGTGATTGCCCTGCTGGAAAAACATCAGTTGCGCTATAGCGTCGATTGGTGGATCTCCGGGCAGCCGTTCCTGACCGCGCGCGGTAAACTGGTCGATGCGGTGGTTAACGCTATCGCGCACTATAATGAAATTGAACCGCAACTGTTGACGACCGGCGGCACGTCGGATGGGCGTTTTATTGCTCAGATGGGAGCACAGGTTGTCGAACTGGGGCCGGTTAACGCCACCATTCATAAAATTAATGAATGCGTTAACGCCGCCGACCTACAGATGCTGGCGCGGATGTATCAACGGATTATGGAACAACTTGTCGCCTGACGGCACAACAATAAGTAAGAGGTAACGCGCATGGATTGGCTGACAAAATATTGGTGGATTCTGGTACTGGTGTTTTTGGTGGGAGTCATCATCAACGTGATTAAAGATCTTAGTCGCGTCGATCACAAAAAATTCCTCGCCAACAAACCCGATCTGCCGCCGCATCGTGACTGCAACGATAAGTGGGACGATGACGACGACTGGCCGAAGAAAGATCAGCCGAAAAAATAATGCCGCAGCACTCCCGCCCGCGCGCAGCGTGGACGGGAGTCTCGTATTACATCATCTCAATAACATCATCGTCTTTCGGCGTTCAGCCGCTTAATGCTTCATCAAAATAGTGCTTCGACACGGTATAGCGCAGATGATCCAGCGCAAATTGTATACTGCGATCGTCAATCGCGTGGCCTAAATCTTCCACAATATCCAGCGTCACATCGCCGCCTGCGGCTTGAATAGCTTCCTGAGCGGCAACGGCAAAGGCAAAGGCAAGGTCAATCACCCGATCTTCGCCACCGTGAATCAAATGAATGGTTGTCGAGGTGTCGGCTGCCGTTGGCAAAGTGGCGAAACGACCATTGAACGCAATCACCCGCGAGGCCAAACCTGGCTCGGCTTTAATGCTCTCAAGCGACATAATCGCCCCCTGCGAGAAACCAATGAGCGCGGTTGCCTGTGGGCCAACGCCGCTCTGTTTCTGCCAGTAGCGCACAGTGTCGATAAAGGTCGGCATAATGGCATCGATACGCGCCTGACGGTTCTCTTCCGTCACGCCCTGTACTGAAAACCACTGGCGACCTGGCGCAGGCCCGCACGGCTCCACACCACCCACGCTAACCACTAGCGCATCCGGGAACAGCGGCGCAAACCAGCGACCAATTTGGCCCATCGCCACCGGATTATCGCCCACGCCATGAAACAACAGCAGTAGCTGTTGAGCGGGTTTCGCGGGGCTTTGAACAACAAAATGATCGTGTGTCATGGCTGTCTCCTTGGTTTTGTCGGCCAGTTTACGCCGCACCCAAATAATGACCATGCCATTTAACTGAATGAGTCAGTTAAAAAAATTGCAATTGTTTCACCTGCTCGGAGAGCTGTGCCGCGCGGCGAGCATCGACGGTTTTCAGTGCCTCGGCGGCCTCGATACGCAGTTGCGCCAGCAATGCTTTGCGGCCATTGATGCGCAAACGGGCGCACAGTTCAGCCTCACTGTCACCCGCTAAACGCCCGCGTAGTGCGGGTAGTGGTAAATCCACCTGTGCAATCAGGTGATGTAAATTCCCCAGCACCGCCAGCAGCGGGCGATGCGCAAAGGCAAAACCGGCTAAATCCCACCAGTCCTCCTCAGTAAGAATAGACTCTGCGACTTCGGC
>JBOFJM010000269.1:0-4158 GCA_051656825.1 Kluyvera sp. | reverse complement strand
CGGCTCCATCTGACAGATTGACTCGACTCGCTGGCACTGCTGCTCAAGCCCTAAAAACAACAATAGCCGACGCAAGCGTACCAGTACCGCAGCCAGACGCTGCTGCTGAGATCCGGCTACACAGGCGGAAAGCTCAAAGGCCATCATCCGCAGTAAGACCTTCACCCTTTGACGCCTGTCGGGCCAATCCATAATCCGCTGGAACCATTCGGACAATGACACATCATCTTCATCCATTGCCTTCTGGAATAAGCGGTTAATTTGCGCCAGAGCGCCTTTGTCCACATGCCCTAATTCCAGCAGGCCAAACAGCGAGATTTCCCAGCCCTCCTGTTCCATCAGTTCAGCAAGTTTATCGTTGAGCGTTCGGCGTTTTTTGCTCTGTGATTTTTCGGCAAGTATTTGAGCCACAACGCCCAATAGCTGTTGACCAAGGTGCTGGCTGTTATTCTGCGGTGCCAATTGAGCATTTATACCGCCATTATGCTCCTGCATCCGTTGAACCATCCTCAACAATGCTTTTTGCCGCTGCTCCATTTGTTCCGTTGAGTGAGTCTGCTGAAGATCTTTCAGTCGTCCACTCATCACCATTCCCATATCTTCCAGCGTTTCAAGCATCGCGTTACCGGAAGCCTCCTGCATTTCAACCAACGCCAACTCCATCGGTGATATCGCTTCGGCTGCATGAGCATGGGCATGAGCCTCCCGTTGTCGCAGGTCGGCGTCATGGTAGTGCTGAGTGATTATTTCCGATAATTTCATCTTGCTCTTCCGTTTGCGGAGAAGTTGAACGTAGCCATTGCAGCAACTGCTTAAAATGGTCTTCGAGTGAAAACGCCACCGAGAGTTGGGACGAGGCCAGAACCGCACAATCACGAGCGAGTTCAGGGTCGGGCATCAGCACAAAACGCGATCCGAACTCCTCTTGCATACACTCCAGAAGGTCAGGATGGCACTGCAACGTTAAAATACCTTCATTCGCCATCTGCTCCGCCTGCCAGCTCAGCCGAGCGCACAGCGCTTTATCCAGCGGTTGCTGCTCAAACCACGCGCTTAGCACCTGTTCGATACAGTGGTGAATACGGCTAGATACTGCGCTGACTAGCGCCTGTTCTTGCGCCTCGTCGCCCTGTAAAAGGCTAACGTGTTTTCGCAGCCAACGGCTTTGCCACCGCTTGAGCGTATCGCGCTTTAATGCTCTCAGTTCTCGACGTTTTTCGGCCTCCATTTCAACGCAGCGTTTGCTCGCCTCACGAATGAGGCTCTCTGCTTTACGCCTTGCCGCATTAACAATTTCCTTAGCATCAAGGCGCGCACTACGAGCCATAGCGGCCTGTTGAAGCAGCACCGTTAACTGTTCAGCCGGGATAATGCGCCCGTCAGGAAGTACCCCATCAAATTCAGTCAGCGGAAGTCGGCACATAGCGTTTGCTCCAGTAAGTTCATCGCCAATCCAGGTACCGTCGGCCATAACGCGCGCTTGCTGGGCGGTAGCGTAATCAGTACCGCATGTAGCACCGGATCGTTCTGGGCGGTGCGGTTGAGCACCGCAGTGCCCAGTTCCAATGCGTTTTCCAGCGTTTGCACGGGGGAAAAGATGGCCCTGTTGTTCCCCTTGCATAGGCCAAACAGTTGCCAAAGAAGCCCGTCATCAAGCCAGCGTAAAAGCACTCGTCGGTAATCTGGCAACAGGAAGTAGTCGCGACAACCAAGCTCCAATAAGCCCGTTGCCAGCGCAAAGGACTGGATGCGAGAAGAGAGTTGCACAATGCGCTGTTGTCGGGGATTAAGCGAAGTGGGAAGACGGGGCGTTCCTCGTCGCTCCTGTAACGCTCGATTCAGGCAGCGATCAAGGGGCGGATTTTCCCCATAGCCCCAGCGTGGCCGGGGAGTGAAGCCAATCGACATCAGCCAACCTGGATGGGCGTAGCGCGCAGGCGTCCAAAGATAACGATGTAATTGCAGCAGTGTTTTATCCGGCGACGGCCCCACTATTGCCTTTTTCGCCATACTATCGGCATCAGGAACAGTAGCAGCAAAATGGACAGAACCAGCGACGGAATCAAAGTCCAACGATGTCGGTTTACCCACGCAATGGCCCTCTCTTCTACGGCCCTCAATGAGGGCGGAATTGCTGTTTCAGTCGGCACAATAGCCGTACTCCGCATACGAAATTCGGCAGGCTGCATCAGAATACCGATCTTCTCCTTCTGCACACCGGGGATAGACTTCTCCACCAGGTTGCTTATCTGCACCCGGAAAGCTTCCAGATTGACCTGCGGTGAGTATTTTATAAATACCGCTACCGAGGCCGGCCCAGTGATCCCATCGTCATTTTGGCTACCATAAGCAATCGTCACGTTAGCGTGAACAACCCCGTCCATTTGACTCAGCATCCGCTCAATTCTCTGCTCATTAAGGAACACGATTTTTTGCTGTTCCTCAGCGGGAGACACAACCAGTTGATTGGGCGGAAACATGGTTTGGGCAGAGACATAGCTACGTCGAGGGAAGCCGTTTAAGCGCAGCAGTTCAACAGCATTAATAAACTGGGATTTTTCAACCCGCAGCGTGATGCCTCCTGCATCAGGTTGCTTATCAGCATCAATGTTGTGTTGCATCAGGATCGCGAGCATCTGGTTGGCATCCTCTTCAGGCAATGCGCTATACAGCTCGACGCGGCAACCTGTCAGCAGTAAAGCCAGACCCGTGACGAGTACCAGACGCAGGATATTCATGTCATATTGGCCAGTTTATTAACTGATTGAGATACCGCACCGGCAATCTTCGCGCCCAGGTCAACCCCCACAGTGGTTCCCAGGGTGGTTGCCTGCTGCACTAACATCTGCGTTGGAGATAAGTTACCTACCCCGCCCTGCGGAGTACCCGCGAATAACAATTTATTGAACTCATTAATCTTGTCATCGGTTGGCGCATAGGACTCGGATGGTGAAGGGTTTGCGGCCATGGTGGCGACATCCACCGCGTTTACACTGTTAATCATAGTCATTTCAAACTCCCGTTATGGTCATTTAAACCAGGCTTTCAGTGTTTCAGCTTCAGGAATGGCGACGTCAGAGAGAATCTGACGCGCCTTTTCTGATTCATTCAAACCGGCCAGCAGTATCGCTTCGCATAACGCTTGTAAACGGGTATCCGCCACTAACAAAGGCAGTGCAGGTAATATCTCCTGCACCTGCCTTTGTAGGCCGTGATTGATACCCGCAAAAGCTGACTCCACCACCAGCCGACGTTCATCTTCCGTCAGCACCATCATATTTTGGAGATAATCCCGCTAAGCATATCTTTGATGGTTTTTAGCATCGCACTCTCGTAATTGATAAAAGTTGAGTATTGCTGAACGGCAAACTGAGCTTTAAGCATGGCTTCAGGATTCGAGATATCCTGGCCATTCATTTTGTCCTCAATTGCCTGCCCAGCCTGATGCGACAGACGCGATAAAGTATCGACTAGCTGCTCAACGTTCATATTTACCTCCGACGATACGAGCTATACCTCTGGAATTATGACCGTCTGCACGTGGTCGCCTATCAGGTGATAACCTTAAACGCTCACCACTATGCGTAGAGGCGAGGGTCTATAGTCCCACACCTTTTCGTTTCTTCCAGCAATTTGTCCTCTGGAATTGCATCGATATTGTCTCGGATGCGTTCAGCACGATCGGTGAGGGTACCTGCTCCAGTCCCCATAAACGTGAGTATCGCCGTGATGCCCGTGGACACTTTAGATATAAGATCGGCAGGCGTGCCAGAAGGCAGCAAAACAGAGGAGACAGCCAAGCCACTCCTGAGTGCGAAGGAAGCCGCATCGCCAACGCTTTCCGCTTTGGATTCACCAAGACCACACTTCATCATCAGCGTTTTAACCGCGAGAAGAATGCTATTGCCCCCTGTTTTCAGCGTGCCGCGATCGTTATACACCTGAACCAGGTTATACAGTGCACAACAGGCATCCCCTGCGGCGATAAGATACGCCGCGCCTGTTACGGCGGCAATAGGGATCCCTGCGCCACCGGTCAGCACGGTAGCAGCCACAGAAAGCCCAAAAGAGAGGCCGGCCATGGCAAGGCCCAGCAAACTCTGAACAAAATACCCGATAAAAGCCTTCCGATTCTGGAGGGCTTTCTCAGTCAACACA
>JBOFJM010000268.1:0-6015 GCA_051656825.1 Kluyvera sp. | reverse complement strand
CCACGATCAACCACAAGGCTTGCAGCTTCGCACTTAAACTCAGGAGAAAAAGCTTTTCGACCTTTCACTGGACACCTCTTATGTATTGGGGAAGTTTATCACCCTTAAGTCGTGTCCAGGATCATTAGGCCACATCATACCGTTAGGGAAAGGGTTAAGCTCAAATAATCACCCGTAGCTGAAAAGGATGTAACGATGCATCGTCGTGAGTTTCTCAAATTAAGCGCCGCTGTTGGCGTCGCGAGCGCCTTGCCTCTCTGGAGCCGCGCGGCTTTTGCCGCCGATCGCCCCATGCTCCCCATCCCCGAATTGTTAACCGCCGATGCGCGTAACCAAATCTTGCTGACCGTGCAGGCGGCAAAGACCGCGTTTAACGGAAAAACCGCGACCACATGGGGTTATAACGGTGGTCTGCTGGGGCCGGCTATTCGCCTGCAACAAGGGACGCCCGCAACGATAAAAATTAACAATACGCTGGCAGAAGAAACCACCGTGCACTGGCATGGTCTGGAAGTCCCCGGTGAAGTCGACGGCGGGCCACATGGGATAATCAAACCTGGCGCGAGCCGCACGGTAAACTTCACCCCCACGCAGCGTGCGGCAACCTGCTGGTTCCACCCGCATCAGCATGGCAAAACCGGCTATCAGGTGGCGATGGGGCTGGCGGGGCTGGTGCTGATTGAAGATGAAGACAGCCAAAAACTGCGGCTGCCAAAACAGTGGGGGATTGATGATATCCCATTGATTATACAAGACAAAAAATTCACCGCCGCCGGGGGAATTGATTACCAGCTCGATGTGATGAGTGCCGCCGTAGGCTGGTTTGGCGACACGCTGCTGGCGAATGGCGTGCCATATCCGCAGCATACGCCACCGCGCGGCTGGCTCCGCTTACGCCTGCTTAACGGCTGTAATGCCCGCTCGCTGACCCTGGCCGCCAGCGACAAGCGCCCGCTGTATGTTGTCGCCAGCGACGGTGGCCTGTTGGCGGAGCCGGTACAGGTGAGCGAATTACCGATGCTGACGGGGGAGCGCTTCGAAGTGCTGGTGGATGCCCGTGACGGTAAACCGTTTGATCTGCTGACGCTGCCAGTTAGCCAAATGGGCATGGCGGTTGCGCCGTTCGATAAGCCCGTAGCGGTATTGCGTGTCCAGCCCGTGGGGATTCAAGGCTCCGGTATGCTGCCGGATTCGCTGGTCGCGCTGCCTGCATTGCCATCGCTGGAAGGGCTAACCGAACGCAAACTTCAACTGTCGATGGATCCGATTCTCGACATGAAAGGGATGCAGGCGCTGAAGCATCAATATGGCGACCAGGCGCTCGGCAATATGGCGCATGGCGGTATGCACATGGGCCACGGCGGCATGGGCAATATGATGCATCGCGGCAATGGCCCGTTTGATTTCCACAATGCCAACCGGATCAATGGCCGACCATTTAATATGGATGTGCCGATGTTTGCCGCGACCAAAGGCCAGTTTGAGCGCTGGGTTATTTCCGGCGAAGGCGACATGATGCTGCATCCGTTCCATATTCACGGCACGCAGTTCCGCATCCTGCGCGAAAACGGCAGCGCGCCCGCTGCGCACCGTGCGGGTTGGAAAGATACGGTACGAGTCGAAGGCGCGGTGAGTGAAGTGCTGGTCAAATTCAACCATGAGGCGCCAAAAGAGTACGCTTATATGGCGCACTGCCACCTGCTGGAACATGAAGATACCGGCATGATGCTGGGGTTCACGGTATAAAAAAGCCGGATAGCGCTTGAGCGCATCCGGCCTCTGTTAGCCTGTTATGTCGGCCCGGAAATCCGGGCCGTTTTGGTTATTTTGCGTCGTCAGGTAACGCATAGGCCACAATATAGTCGCCCATCTTCGTGCCAAACGAACCATGTCCACCGGCGGAAATCACCACATACTGTTTGCCATTCACTTCATAGGTCATCGGCGTGGCCTGGCCACCGGCCGGAAGACGGCCCTGCCACAGCTTCTCACCGTTGCTCATGTTGTAGGCGCGCAGGTAGTTATCTGCGGTAGCGGCGATAAACAGCACGTTACCCGCCGTGGAGATTGGCCCGCCGAGCATCGGCATCCCCATATTAAACGGCAGCGGAACGGGCATTGGGAACGGCAGGCTATCCTGCGGTGTGCCCAAACGTTTTTTCCATACGACCTGGTTGGTTTTCAGATCCAGCGCGGAAATATAACCCCACGCCGGTTGCTTACATGGCAGGCCAAACGGCGACAGGAAGGCGTTCAGCGTGACGCCAAACGGCACGCCGTACTGCGGCTGAATACCCGATTCCGTCCCGCTGGATTTAGCGTCTTTCGGCGGCTCCATAGGGTTGCCTGGGCCGCGTGGGATCAATTTAGAGACAAACGGCAGTGCCATCGGGTTGGCAATCGCCACCTGGCGGTTAGGGTCAACCGAAATACCGCCCCACTCGAACATCCCCAGGTTACCCGGGAAGACCAGCGTACCTTGCTCTGACGGCGGGGTGAAAATGCCTTCATAGCGCAACTGATGGAACATCACGCGGCACACCAGTTGGTCAAACATGGTTGCGCCCCACATATCCGCACCGGTCAGATCTTTCTTCGGACGGAAGCTCAGGTCAGAGAACGGCTGCGTTTTACTGACGTAATCGCCTTTCGCCGCGCCCTGCGGAACCGGTTTTTCTGGCGCAGGAACCACTAACTCGCCGTTACGTCTGTCCAGCACAAAAATGTTGCCGGTTTTCGCCGGAGCGTAGACCACCGGCACGGTTTTGCCGTTAACGGTGATATCGGCAAGCGTTGGCTGCGACGGCATGTCCATATCCCACAGATCGTGGTGAACGGTCTGGTAGCTCCATGCCAGCTTACCGGTTGTCGCATTCAGCGCCACAATCGAACTGGCGTAGCGTTCTTGCTCTGGCGTACGGTTGCCGCCCCAAATATCTGGCGTAGTCACGCCCATTGGCAGATAGACTAAATCCAGTTTCGCGTCATAGGCCGCTGGAGCCCAGGAGTTTGGCGAGTTGAGGGTGAAGTGGTGCTCATCATCCGGGATAGCATTCGGATCTTTTGCACCGGGATCGAACGCCCACAGCAGCTTACCGCTGTTGATGTCGAAACCACGGATCACACCGGAAGGTTCGCGGGTGGAGAAGTTATCGGTCACTGCACCAGCAATCACGATCACTTTATCGGTAACGATAGGGGGGGAAGTGGGTTCGTACATGCCCGGCGTGGTTACCGGCATATTGGTTTGCAGGTTCAGGATGCCATTGTTGGCAAAGGACTGGCACGGTTTACCGTTGTCAGCGTTGAGGGCAAAAATACGGCCATCATTCACTGGCAGAATAATACGGCGTGGGCAGTCTGCGACGACATCCGGCGAGGCGTTATCCGCAGTGGCTTCATGGTACGACACGCCACGGCAGGTGACGTGCTGGAAGCTGGGGTCAGTGCCAAGCTGCGGGTCAAAGTGCCATTTTTCTTTACCGGTTGCCGCATCCAGTGCGAATACGCGCTGGTGGGCGGTACACAGATAAAGCATGTTGCCAATTTTAATCGGCGTCACTTCATTGGTGATTTCACCCGGATCGTTAGGCTGCTTCAGGTCGCCGGTACGGAATACCCAGGCTTCCTTCAGATTATGCACGTTGTCGGCGTTAATCTGTTTGAGCGGCGAGAAGCGCTGGCCTTCCTGGTTGCGCCCGTAGGCCGGCCAGTCTTGATCCGCGACCGGAGAGATCGCCTGCGCTGGCGTAGACTCTGCGCTCAGCGTGCCGTTCACTTCCTGCGGGTCGTTAAAACCGGCCCAGGTCAGGATACCTGCGCTTATCAGCAGGGCGACCAATAGCGCTGCCACCGCACCGCTGGATGGCACAATAAGCCGCTGCCAGACAAAGGGCAGAATCAGCCAGACGCCAAAGATAACCAGCACGTCGCTGCGCGGCGTTAGCGCCCAGAAATCAAAGCCAACTTCCCATACGCCCCAAATCATGGTGGCAAGCAGCAATATTGCGTACAGCCATAGCGCCGAGCGTTTCGCTCGCCACAGTTGAGCCGTAATGCCCAGCATCACCAGACCGGCGATGGGGTAGTACCAGGAACCGCCAATCGCGACCAGCCATACGCCGCCGATTAACAAATATAGCCCGCAAAATGCCGCAAATAGGGCCGTAAGCCTTACGAGCAGCCGTGATTGTTGATGATTTGTTTCCGCCATAGAAGAGTGTCCGTTTGTTTGTTAATTATTGCTTTCATTTAATTATAGGATTTAACAAGTGTGATCGAAATCACAAATTGAGCTTTATTATCGAATTAGCCGCGTTAATCGTTTTGCTGGTATACTTTCCCGCTTGCTGATCAACCTGGTTGCTCTGGGTGAGTGGGTTGAGTGATTTACATTTAAAATCATGTGGTTAGTTAAATGAAACATACTGTTGAAGTGATGATCCCGGAAGCGGAGATCAAAGCGCGTATCGCCGAGTTGGGTCGCCAGATTAACGAGCGTTATAAAGATAGCGGAAGCGAAATGGTGTTAGTCGGCTTGCTGCGTGGCTCGTTCATGTTCATGGCTGACCTGTGCCGTGAAGTGCAGGTTCCGCATGAAGTCGATTTTATGACAGCCTCCAGCTACGGCAGCGGTATGTCTACCACCCGCGACGTGAAGATTCTCAAAGACCTGGATGAAGACATTCGTGGCAAAGACGTGCTGATTGTCGAAGACATTATCGACTCCGGGAATACGTTGTCGAAAGTGCGCGAGATTCTGAGCCTGCGCGAGCCTAAGTCATTGGCTATCTGTACGCTGCTGGATAAGCCTTCCCGCCGTGAAGTTGACGTGCCGGTTGAGTTTGTCGGCTTTGCTATCCCGGATGAGTTCGTGGTGGGTTACGGTATTGATTACGCCCAGCGCTATCGCCACCTGCCGTATGTCGGCAAAGTGGTGATGCTGGACGAGTAATTTTGCTCTAGCGCCTGATGGCGCTGCGCTTATCAGGCCTACAAATGGGGAGTTGCTGCTATCCGGCAATGCCGCATTATTTGTGATTGGTATGTAGGCCGGATAAGGCAACGCCGCCATCCGGCATTCAGGCACAGCGCTATCCGGCAATGCCGCATTATTTGTGATTGGCATGTAGGCCGGATAAGGCAACGCCGCCATCCGGCATTCAGGCACAGCGCTATCCGGCAATACTGCGTTATTTGTGATTGATATGTTTGAGTTTGAGGTTGGAGATTCCGTGGCGATAACGCTGCTCTAAGCTTTCGCGGCTGGTGGCCGTGACGTCGAGATCGCGCAGCAAGCCATCGTGAATACCGTAGGCCCAGCCGTGAACCATCACTTTTTGGCCGCGCTTCCACGCCGATTGCATAATCGTCGAGTGGCCCAGGTTATAAACCTGTTCCATAACATTCAGCTCGCATAGGGTATCCATCCGGCGCTCTGGCGGCATCTCGCCCAGCAATGAACTATGTTTGAACCAGATATCGCGAATGTGCAGCAGCCAGTTGTCGATTAACCCTAACTCAGGGTTTTCTACCGCCGCTTGTACGCCGCCGCAGCCGTAATGCCCGCAGATAATAATGTGTTCAACTTCTAACACATCAACGGCATACTGCACCACGGAAAGACAGTTGAGGTCGGTGTGAATCACCAGATTGGCAACATTACGGTGAACAAATAATTCGCCAGGCTCAAGCCCGGTCAGACGTTCTGCGGGAACGCGGCTGTCGGAGCACCCAATCCATAAAAAGCGCGGCTTTTGCGTTTGCGACAGTTTCTCAAAAAAACCGGGATCCTCTTCTATCAGCATTTTTGACCATAGTGCGTTATTGCTGATGAGTGTATCTATGTCGTTCATGGAGGCTTTAACCAAGTGAATTGCTTTGGGCTAATATAGGGCAACTCCTGATTTATTAAAACCAAATATCAAGTATCAGAATGTAAGGTAAGCAAAAATCTATGACCATTGCACTGGAATTAGAGCAACTGACCAAGACCTATCCTGGCGGTGTACAAGC
>JBOFJM010000267.1:0-5980 GCA_051656825.1 Kluyvera sp. | reverse complement strand
CAACATTGACTGGCATCGCCATCCCAACACCAAAAGCAACGGCCTGCTGGTGAACATCCTGCTGGCTGCGGCGGTATGTGCCGTGGCGGCGAGCACCGTTGGCTCCCTGGTGGTAATGGCTGAAATTATGGCGCTGTGCGGCGCGTTCCTGACCGGTTGCGCCTCCTCCGGCAAGCTGTGGTTTGCGCTGGGTCGTCTGGGCACTATTCTGCTGGCGGTTGCCTGTCTGCTGCTGTGGCAGCGTTACGGCACACTGGACTTAGGGCTGCTGAACGAACGCGCGCAGATGCTGCCAATCGGTTCTGATATCTGGGTGCTGAGCGTGCTGGGCTTCGGCCTGCTGGCAGGGATTATCCCGCTGCACGGCTGGGTTCCGCAGGCACATGCCAATGCCAGCGCACCGGCTGCTGCGCTGTTCTCTACCGTGGTGATGAAAGTGGGCCTGCTCGGTATTCTCACCGTTTCTCTGCTGGGTAATGCTCAACCGCTGTGGTGGGGCATTGCGCTGCTGGTGCTGGGGATGATTACGGCCTTTGTCGGCGGCCTGTACGCGCTGATGGAACACAATATCCAGCGTCTGCTGGCGTACCACACGCTGGAAAACATCGGCATTATCCTGCTCGGTCTGGGCGTGGGGATCACCGGTCTGGCGCTGCAACAGCCGGTGATGGTGGCGCTGGGTCTGACCGGTGGCCTGTACCATCTGCTCAACCATAGCCTGTTTAAAACCACGCTGTTTCTTGGCGCGGGCGCGGTCTGGTTCCGTACCGGTCATCGCGACATCGAAAAACTGGGCGGTATCGGCAAGCGTATGCCAGTGATTTCTCTGGCGATGCTGGTTGGCCTGATGGCGATGGCGGCACTGCCGCCGCTGAACGGTTTTGCCGGTGAATGGGTTATCTACCAGTCGTTCTTCAAACTGAGCACCAGCGATGCCTTTATTGGCCGTCTGCTTGGGCCATTGCTGGCCGTTGGCCTGGCGATTACTGGGGCGCTGGCGGTGATGTGTATGGCGAAAGTCTACGGCGTGACCTTCCTCGGTGCACCGCGTACCGAAGAAGCAGAAAACGCCCGCTGTGCGCCGCTGCTGATGTCCGTCAGCACCGTAGTGATGGCGCTGCTGTGTATCGCTGGGGGTGTTGGTGCGCCGTGGCTGCTGCCGCTGCTGAGTACGGCTGTGCCATTGCCGATGGCGACCGCGCACACCGTGGTTTCTCAACCGATGATTACCCTGCTGCTGATTGCCTGCCCGCTGCTGCCGTTCATCATCCTGGCACTGCTCAAAGGCAACCGCCTGCCAAGCCGTTCTCGCGGTGCGGCGTGGGTGTGTGGCTACGACCACGAACAGTCAATGGTGATTACCGCGCACGGTTTTGCCATGCCGGTGAAACAGGCCTTTGCCCCGGTATTGTCTCTGCGTAAGTGGCTCAACCCGGTGTCTTTGGTTCCGGGCTGGCAAAGTGCGGCAGCGCCGCTGCTGCTGCAACGTCTGGCGCTGGTTGAACTGGCGGTGCTGGTCGTGATTGTCATCTCTCAAGGAGCCTGAACATGACGGTCTTATTTGCTTTATTGCAGGCGCTGGTGTTGTTCGCCGTTGCGCCGTTGCTCTCCGGTATTACTCGCGTGGCGCGCGCACGGTTGCATAACCGTCGTGGCCCAGGCGTGATGCAGGAGTATCGCGACATTATCAAACTGCTGGGCCGCCAGAGCGTAGGCCCGGACGCTTCTGGTTGGGTGTTCCGCCTGACGCCGTTTGTGATGGTTGGCGTGATGCTGACTATCGCCACGGCGCTGCCCGTGGTCACCATTGCCTCGCCGCTGCCAGGTGTGGGTGACTTGATAACCCTGATTTACCTGTTTGCCGTCGCGCGTTTCTTCTTTGCTATCGCTGGTCTGGATACCGGTAGCCCGTTCACCGCCATCGGCGCAAGCCGTGAAGCGATGCTGGGCGTGCTGGTCGAGCCGATTCTGCTGCTCGGTCTGTGGGTTGCCGCGCTGGTCGCCGGTTCTACCCATATCAGCAACATCACCGCCACGATTTACCAGTGGCCGCTGAGCCGCAGCGTTCCGCTGGTGCTGGCGTTCTGTGCCTGTGCCTTCGCCACCTTTATCGAAATGGGCAAACTGCCGTTCGACCTGGCGGAAGCCGAGCAGGAGCTTCAGGAAGGCCCGCTGTCCGAATACAGCGGTAGCGGTTTCGGTGTGCTGAAGTGGGGCATTAGCCTGAAACAGCTCGTGGTGCTGCAAATGTTTGTCGGCGTCTTTATCCCGTGGGGACAGATGACCAGCTTTAGCGTCAGCGGCCTGCTGGTCGCGGTGATTGCTGCCATCGTCAAACTGGTGGTTGGCGTACTGATTATCGCCCTGTTTGAAAACAGCATGGCGCGTCTGCGTCTGGATATCACTGGCCGTATCACCTGGACCGGCTTCGGTTTAGCCTTTTTAGCTTTCGTCTCCTTGCTGGTGGCGTGATAAGAGAGTTTTGAGCATGTCTGAAGAAAAAGTGGGTCAACACTACCTTGCGGCGCTGCATCAGGCCTTCCCCGGTGTGGTGCTGGACGAAGCCTGGCAGACCAAAGATCAGTTAACGATCACCGTTAAGGTGAACTACCTGCCGGAAGTCGTCGAGTATCTTTACTACCAGCAGGGTGGCTGGCTGTCGGTGCTGTTCGGCAATGACGAACGTAAACTGAACGGTCACTACGCCGTGTACTACGTGCTGTCGATGGAGAAGGGCACTAAGTGCTGGATTACCGTGCGCGTGGAAGTGGACGCCAACACCCTTGAATATCCTTCCGTAACGCCACGCGTTCCGGCGGCGGTTTGGGGCGAGCGTGAAGTGCGCGATATGTACGGCCTGATCCCCGTCGGCCTGCCGGACGAACGCCGCCTGGTGCTGCCGGATGATTGGCCGGACGAGCTGTATCCGCTGCGTAAAGACAGCATGGATTACCGCCAGCGCCCGGCGCCGACGACCGATGCGGAAACCTACGAGTTCATCAACGAACTGGGCAGCAAGAAAAACAATGTCGTGCCGATTGGCCCGCTGCACGTCACCTCCGATGAACCTGGCCACTTCCGCCTGTTCGTTGACGGCGAGAACATCATTGATGCCGATTACCGTCTGTTCTATGTCCACCGTGGCATGGAAAAACTGGCGGAAACCCGCATGGGCTACAACGAAGTCACCTTCTTGTCTGACCGTGTGTGCGGTATTTGCGGCTTTGCACACAGCACCGCGTATACCACCTCCGTCGAGAATGCGATGGGCATCGTCGTACCGGAACGTGCGCAGATGATTCGTGCCATTCTGCTGGAAGTTGAACGCCTGCACTCGCATCTGCTGAACCTCGGCCTGGCGTGCCACTTCACCGGTTTTGACTCCGGGTTTATGCAGTTCTTCCGCGTGCGTGAGGCCTCCATGAAAATGGCGGAAATCCTCACCGGTGCGCGTAAAACCTACGGCCTGAACCTGATTGGCGGTATCCGTCGTGACTTCCTGAAAGACGACATGATCCAGACCCGTCAACTGGCGCAGCAGATGCGCCGTGACGTGCAGGACCTGGTGGATATTCTGCTGAGCACCCCGAACATGGAACAGCGCACTGTCGGGATTGGCCGTCTTGACCCGCAAATCGCCCGCGACTTCAGTAACGTTGGTCCAATGGTTCGCGCCAGCGGTCACGCGCGCGACACCCGCGCCGATCACCCGTTTGTGGGCTATGGTCTGCTGCCGATGGAAGTTCACAGCGAGCAGGGCTGCGATGTTATTTCGCGCCTGAAAGTGCGTATCAATGAAGTGTTTACCGCGCTGAACATGATTGACTACGGTCTGGACAACCTGCCGGGCGGCCCGCTGGCGGTGGAAGGTTTCACCTACATTCCACACCGCTTCGCGCTGGGCTTCTCTGAAGCACCGCGCGGTGACGATATCCACTGGAGCATGACCGGCGACAACCAGAAACTGTACCGCTGGCGCTGCCGTGCGGCGACCTACGCCAACTGGCCGACCCTGCGCTACATGCTGCGCGGCAACACCGTGTCCGACGCGCCGCTGATTATCGGTAGCCTCGACCCTTGCTACTCCTGTACTGACCGTATGACCGTGGTCGATGTGCGTAAGAAGAAAAGCAAAGTCGTGCCGTACAAAGAGCTTGAGCGCTACAGCATCGAGCGTAAGAACTCGCCGCTGAAATAATTGAGCCATTGCGTGGGGTTCCCCTCAGCCCGACCCTCTCCCTTCCAGGGAGAGGATTAGGGGCAGAAAACCGCACGCAAGCTGGGAGCAACTATGTTTACCTTTATTAAAAAAGTCATTAAAACCGGCACTACGACGTCGTCTTATCCGCTGGAGCCGATGCCGGTTGATAAAAATTTCCGTGGCAAACCGGAACATAATCCACAGCAGTGTATTGGCTGCGCGGCGTGCGTTAACGCCTGCCCGTCGAATGCCCTGACGGTGGAAACCGACCGCGCCACCAACCAACTGGCGTGGCAGTTCAACCTGGGGCGCTGCATTTTTTGTGGTCGCTGTGAAGAAGTGTGCCCAACGGCGGCGATTAAGCTGTCGCAGGAATACGAACTGGCGGTATGGAAAAAAGAAGATTTTCTTCAGCAGTCTCGCTTTGATATCTGCAACTGCCGGGTGTGCAAACGCCCATTTGCGGTACAAAAAGAGATTGATTACGCCATTGCGCTGCTGAAACACAACGGCGACAGCCGTGCGGAAAACCACCGCGAAAGTTTTGAGACCTGCCCGGAATGTAAGCGTCAGAAATGTTTGGTGCCTTCCGACCGTATTGACCTGACTCGCCACATGAAAGAGGCCATCTGATGAGCAACTTAATAGGGCCACGCGACGCCAACGGTATGCCAGTACCGATGACGGTAGAAGAATCTATCGCCAGCATGAAAGCCTCGCTGCTGAAAAATATCAAACGTTCTGCCTACGTTTATCGCGTGGACTGCGGTGGCTGTAACGGCTGTGAAATTGAGATTTTCGCCACGCTTTCGCCGCTGTTCGACGCCGAACGTTTCGGGATTAAGGTCGTACCGTCACCGCGCCATGCTGACATTTTGCTGTTCACCGGAGCAGTTACTCGTGCGATGCGCTCCCCAGCGCTGCGCGCCTGGCAGTCTGCGCCAGATCCAAAAATCTGTATCTCTTACGGCGCTTGCGGTAACAGCGGCGGTATCTTCCACGATTTGTACTGCGTCTGGGGCGGAACCGATAAAATCGTGCCGGTGGATGTGTATATTCCAGGCTGCCCGCCAACGCCTGCGGCAACGCTGTACGGTTTTGCGATGGCGCTTGGCCTGCTGGAGCAGAAAATCCACGCCCGCGCACCGGGTGAACTGGATGCGCAACCGGCGGAAATTCTGCATCCAGATATGATGCAGCCGCTGCGCGTTAAAGTTGACCGCGCCGCGCGCCGCCTGGCGGGTTATCGCTATGGCCGCCAAATTGCCGACGACTATATGCTGCGTCTGGGCCAGGGGGATACCCAGGTTGAGCAATGGCTGGCAACGGAAAACGATCCGCGTTTGACGGAAATCGTCACGCAACTGAATCACGTAGTAGAAGAGGCACGTATTCGATGAGCGAACAGGTGGTGTTCAGTCAACTGAGCCGTAAATTTATTGATGAGAACGATGCAACGCCCGACGAGGCGCAGCAGGTTGTCTATTACAGCCTGGCGATTGGCCACCACCTCGGGGTCATCGACTGCCTCGAAGCCGCGCTGACCTGCCCGTGGGATGAATATCTGGCATGGATTGCTACGCTGGAAGAGGGCAGTACGGCACGGCGTAAAATGGAAGGCGTGCCGAAGTATGGCGAAATCGTTATCGACAGCAATCATGTGTCGATGCTGGCTCACGCGTTTGATAAAGCCCGTGCGGCGCAAACGCCGAAGCAGCAGGAATGGAGCCAGGCGATGCTCAACATGCTGCACGCCATTCATCAGGAAAGCGCAATTTA
>JBOFJM010000266.1:0-1822 GCA_051656825.1 Kluyvera sp. | reverse complement strand
CCAGCGGCATGGGCGTGACCGTGCTACCAGAATCTGCGGCGCGCTCGCTGTGTAGCGCGGCGAATGGCTGGATGGCGCGTATCACCACGCCATCAATGAGCTTACCGCTGTCGTTGAATGTGTCGGCGCGTGGACAACTGACGCCACAGGCGCAGGCAGTGAAAGAGATTTTGATGTCATTGGTGAGCCGCCCAATGCGGGATAACAGGGAATTGCTGCTGGTGAGCTAAGCTTATATTCCATTCAGATATATGTTGCTGGTTTTTATTATTTGTTTGCGCGCTCAACAGACTTTAACAATAGCGCAATGTCTGATTGATCCGGAGGGAAGCGTGAACTTCCAGCAACTCAAAATTATTCGCGAAGCGGCGCGGCAGGATTACAACCTGACCGAAGTTGCCAATATGCTTTATACCTCGCAGTCTGGCGTTAGCCGTCATATCCGTGAGCTTGAAGAGGAGCTGGGGATTGAGATTTTTATTCGACGCGGGAAACGCCTGTTAGGGATGACCGAGCCGGGTAAAGCGCTATTGGTGATTGCCGAGCGTATTCTGAACGAGGCCAGTAACGTTCGCCGCCTGGCGGATTTGTTCACCAACGATGCGTCGGGCGTGCTGACGATTGCAACCACCCACACGCAGGCGCGCTATAGCTTGCCGCCGGTGATTAAAGCATTTCGGGAGATTTTTAAAGATGTGCGCCTTGAGTTGATTCAGGGGACACCGCAGGAGATAGATGCGCTGTTGCATAATGGCGGGGCGGATATTGGCATCGCCAGTGAGCGCCTGAGCAACGACGCGACGCTGGTGGCCTTCCCGTGGTTTCGCTGGCACCACAGCTTGCTCGTTCCTCAGGATCATCCGTTAACCCAAACGTCTCCGTTGACGCTGGAAGATATTGCTCGCTGGCCGCTTATTACTTATCGGCAGGGGATTACCGGGCGTTCGCGCATCGACGAGGCTTTTAATCGCAAGGGACTGACGCCGGATATTGTGCTGAGCGCGCAGGATTCTGATGTGATTAAAACGTATGTCGAGCTGGGGTTGGGGATTGGTCTGGTGGCAGAACAGTCTGGCGACTCGCAAGAGTCGGGCAACCTGGTGCGGTTGGATACTCACCATTTATTTGATGCCAACACCGTTTGGTTGGGGTTAAAACGAGGGCAGTTGCAACGCAATTACGTGTGGCGTTTTATTGAGTTATGTAACGCAGGGCTGTCGCTTGAGGAGATCAAACGTCAGGCAATGGAACTGGAAGAAACGGTACTGGACTATCAGATTTAATATCTGATCGGGTAAAGCGCCTGAAAAGCAAAAAGCCTGCTTGAAAGCAGGCTTTTTAAATTTGGCTCCTCTGACTGGACTCGAACCAGTGACATACGGATTAACAGTCCGCCGTTCTACCGACTGAACTACAGAGGAATCGTGTGAACGAGGCGAATACTACTGTTCCTCGATATTTGTGTCAACACTAAATTTAACTTGCTGATTCAATTGGCTGAATTTAGCTCAAGGTGTTGTTTTAGTGTACTGCTGATGAATTTCCATCCTGTTGGTTATTATCGCGCAATCTTTGTAGTGGATCTTGTTGATAGAAGCCGCAGAAACGCTGCCACAGTGCAGGGAAGCGTGGGGCGAAAAGTTCAGGGGCGCTGAAAAAGTACTCAGACAGTACCGCAAAGCATTCTGCTGGGTCGGTCGCCGCATAGGCATCAATGCTGGCGGCGTTTTCGCCTACCAAATCAATCTCATCCTGAATGTTGTTCATTGCTGCATGAAGGTCATGCTCCCAACCCGCGACTTCGCGCAGGGGAATGAGCGGT
>JBOFJM010000265.1:0-1558 GCA_051656825.1 Kluyvera sp. | reverse complement strand
GGCGACCCGGCAAAAAATAATACAGCAACAAAGGATTAATCTGTAATAAACCAGTCGTCAGCACTTTCCCAGGTTTCCTGGAGGATTTCGCTAATGCGGTCTTTATCTTCTTTGATACCACCGATAACGGAGAGATTGTTGGCGCTAGCGTAGCGCACGCTCACCGAGCCATCGCGGTCTGGGAATTGGGTATTGATACGGCGGGAAAGCTCCGTTGCCAGCGCGTCTAATGCACCTGCTGGCAAGGTGGTTGTTTTTGCAATAGTGACTTCAATGCGCATAATTGCCCCCTGTGTTATACACTGTATATTTATACAGTTGCTTTCAGCGTTTTACAACAGGGGGCAGCATTTTATTTTTTCACTGTCCAGCGCAGCGTTTCGCCCGCGAGGAACGGAATCAGCGTGTCGTCGCTCAGCGCAATGCTTTCGGCAACCTGGCTTTCTTCACGCACCAGTTCAACATAACCTTCGTTCACCGGCAGGCCGTAGAAACGTGGGCCATTCAGCGAGCAGAAGCCTTCAAAATGCTGTAGCGCGTTCATCTCTTCAAACACGGTGGCATAGCTACCCAGCGCGGTTGGCGCGTTAAAGCATCCCGCGCAACCACAGCTCGCCTCTTTACGGTGACGGGCGTGTGGTGCGGAGTCAGTGCCCAGGAAGGCACGTTCAAAGCCGCTGGCAACCAGTTCACGCAGCGCCTGCTGATGGATATTACGCTTAAGAATCGGCAGGCAATAGAGGTGAGGGCGCACGCCGCCAACCAGCATATGGTTACGGTTAAACATCAAATGCTGCGGGGTAATGGTTGCAGCCAGCCGATCATTGCCATCGCGAATATACTCGGCGGCATCTTTGGTGGTGATATGCTCGAATACCACTTTCAGACCTGGCAGGCGCTGGCGCAGCGGCTCCATCACGCTTTCGATAAAACGGGCTTCGCGATCGAAAATATCAATATCCGCATGGGTCACTTCGCCGTGAACCAGCAGCGGCATACCGAGTTTTTCCATCCGCTCAAGTACCGGCATGATTGCGTCAGTGCTGGTCACCCCGTGGCTGGAGTTAGTGGTGGCATTCGCCGGATACAGTTTGGCGGCGGTAAAGACGCCTGCGTTAAAGCCGCGCTCCAGCTCGTTTGGATCGAGCGTGTCGGTTAAGTAGCAGGTCATCAGAGGGGTGAAATCATGTCCGGCAGGGACGGCATCAAGGATTCGCTGGCGGTAGGCTATTGCGGCATCCACGGTGGTAATCGGCGGCACCAGGTTCGGCATAATAATCGCACGGCCATACAGTTCACTGGTATAGGGAACAACCGTTTTTAGCATCTCGCCATCGCGAAGATGAATATGCCAGTCGTCTGGGCGGCGAATTTTCAGAACTTGAGGTAATGCAGTCATTTGAGGCTCCGGCTGGTGGGATTACAGTCATTTTTTGCCGGATGCAAAGGATAAGCGTAAACGTTTCCCTTTGCATTCATTTTCTGTAAAAAAGAGATCGCGGGTAGCGATGTACGAATGAGGCCGGTGTTCAGGCTCCGGCCTCATTAGTGGTGAAGG
>JBOFJM010000264.1:0-2485 GCA_051656825.1 Kluyvera sp. | reverse complement strand
CCGTAATCGAGCCGCCGCCGGTGATGCCGTTACCTGCGCGCTCCACTAACGCCGGGAGTTTGGCGAACACGGAAGGCGGATAACCTTTGGTCGCCGGGGGTTCGCCAATCGCCAGCGCGATTTCACGCTGTGCCATCGCGTAACGCGTCAGCGAGTCCATAATCAGCAGCACATGCTGGCCCCGGTCGCGGAAGTCTTCCGCCACGCGAGTGGCGTAAGCCGCCCCCTGCATACGCAGCAGGGGAGAGACATCCGCCGGTGCGGCAATCACCACTGAACGCGCGCGCCCGTCGGTGCCGAGAATATTCTCGATAAAGTCTTTCACCTCGCGCCCACGTTCGCCAATCAGCCCGACCACAATTACATCAGCGCGGGTGTAGCGCGCCATCATGCCGAGCAGCACACTTTTACCCACGCCGGAACCGGCAAACAGCCCCATACGCTGGCCGCGCCCGACGGTGAGCAGGGCGTTGATAGGGCGCACGCCGGTGTCCAGCACGTGTTCAATCGGCGTTCGTTGCAACGGGTTAAACGGCGGCGTAATCAGCGCGCCGGTTTCGGTGGTGTCTGGCGCAGGCAGGCCGTCAAGCGGTTTACCGCTGCCATCGAGCACGCGCCCCAGCAATGCGGGGCCAAGCGGTAACTGTTTGCCACTGTGCAGGCCATCGGTTGCCGTATTACGGGCGTAAACGCGCGCGCCGGGAAGAATGCCTTCGACCTCTTCCAGCGGCATTAAAAACAGACGTTGACCGTTAAAGCCGACCACTTCGCTTTCCACTTCTTGCATTTCGCTGCCCTGCTGGCGTTCGATAATGCAGGTTGCGCCGAGCGGAAGCTGAAGGCCGGTTGCGCGGGTCAGACGACCATAGCGGCGCACAGCGGGAAGCTGCGCAATCCGTGCTTCAAAGTTGTCGAGCGTGTTCAGCCAGCGCGTTAATCGGACGGTCATTAGCAGGCTCCCGGAGCCGCCTGGCGGCACAGTTCCTGCCAGCGTGTTGCGACGCTGGCGTCAAGGTCGCCTTCATCGGCAGACACTTTGCACCCGCCAGGATGCAGCGTCGGATCACCGCGCAGCCGCCAACCGTGCAGATCCAGCGTTGCGCCCAGCATCTCCTCTACGCGAGGTAAATCTTCCGGGCTTACCCGTAGCTGTGGCTTGCCGCTGAACAGCGGTTCCTGCTGTAGTAGCGATTGAATTTGTTTGATAAGCGCGGTGTTATCGACCACCGGTACCTGGCCGACGATTTGCCGCGCGGCTTCCAGCGCCATTTGCATCAGCCTTGACGCAATTACGCTGTCGAGCGTATCCAGCGTGTGCTGGAACTCGCTTGCTAGCTGTTGCATACGAGCATAAATCGGCGCTTGCTCTTGTTTTGCCTGCGCTAAACCTTGCTCAAGCCCTTGCGCCAGGCCTTCTTGATAACCCTGCTCCTGTCCGACGGCGTGGCCTTCCCGCACACCGGCCTGATAACCCTGTTCATGGGCCTGAATTTGTAGCTGCGCCAACTGCTGTTGCTGCCGTTGTTCTGCGGAGATTTCCTCCTGCATTTCGTCCGGCTCATCGACAGAGAGCGGGGTGAACTCGGCAACCGCAGGTGGTGCGAGATCGTCAGGCTGCCAGATTTCCCACGGCGTGGTATCAGACATAGGTGTCGTCTCCGCTGCCAATGACCATCTCGCCGGTTTCGGCCAGACGACGCACAATCAGCAGGATCGCTTTTTGTTCGTTTTCCACCTGAGACAGGCGTACCGGGCCACGGTTGGCGAGGTCGTCGCGCAGAATGTCGGCAGCACGCTGGGACATATTGCGCAGGAATTTCTCGCGTAGCGGCGGTTCGGAACCTTTGAGCGCGATAAGCAGCGATTCGGAGTCCACTTCCTGAAGCAGACGCTGGATGCTGCGATCGTCCACTTCCACCAGGTTTTCGAACAGGAACATCTCGTCGATGATTTTCTGTGCCAGTTCGCCGTCGAACTCGCGTACGGCGGTAATGACCGCTTCTTCCTGCTGGGTTTTCATCAGGTTGATAATTTCGGCTGCGGTTCTTACGCCGCCCATTTTGCTGCGCTTGAGGTTCTGACCATCGAGCAGGCCATTCAGCACCTCGGTCAGTTCTGCCAGCGCGGCAGGCTGTACGCCGCCGAAGGTGGCGATACGCAGCATCACATCGTGGCGCAGACGTTCGTCGAACAGCGCCAGAATATCTGCCGCCTGGCCACGTTTGAGGTGAACCAAAATAGTGGCGATGATCTGCGGGTGTTCCTCGCGAATAATGTCGGCAGCGCTCTGCGGCTCCATAAAGTTGAGCGTTTCGATGCCGCTGGTGGTTTCGCGCGTTTCGAGAATGTCCTCCAGCAGGCTAGAGGCGCGTTCTTCACCCAGCGCTTTAATCAGCACGGAACGCAGATATTCATTGGCGTTCACGCTCAACGCCGCGTACTGCTCGGCTTCTTGTTCAAACTCTGCCAGCACATCGGTGAGCTG
>JBOFJM010000263.1:0-1666 GCA_051656825.1 Kluyvera sp. | reverse complement strand
GCAGAAGTCCATCGCCAGCTCGCTGCCAATCAGTCCCGCACCGATAATCAGCACCCGTTTGGCATCGTGCAACGTACTTTGCGCCGCGCCAAACTCTTGCTGGCTGTTGAGCGTCAGCATCAGATCTTTGCCAGGCACTGGCGGTACAATCGCCGCCGCGCCGGTTGCCAGCACCAGTTTGTCGTACTGCCACTGGTGGTTCTGGCTTTTCACCACATGCGCTTTGGCGTCGATGCCTGTCACCCAGGTCTGCGGAAACAGATTCAGATTGTACTGCTCGGCAAATTCGCCCGCCGTTTGTAGCGTCAGGTCGGCAGCGGTTTGCCCCCGGCTGACCACGTGGCTTAAATCCGGCTTGTTGTACTCGTCGATGCTGTCGGCGGCAATGAGCGTCAATTTGACGCTCGCATCCAGCTTACGGATATTTTTTACCAACTGGCGCGCGGCGAAGCCTGAGCCAATAATGACAATGCCATGATTCATTTTGCCTCCTACGCTAATACGTCGAACACGTCTTTGCCGAGTGAGCATTCTGGGCACAGGAAGTTATCCGGTACTTCGCTCCACGGTGTACCTGGTTTAACGTCCTGAGTTGGCTCGCCTTTGGCGGGGTCATAAACCCACTGGCAAACCCCGCACTGCATACATGGGCCAAGATCGGCTTGTGTCGCGGGGCTGTTTTCTTGCGCCACCGCTGGGGCCGCACCCATTTCTGGCAGTGGCGCCAGCGCCCACTGGCGGGCAATGTCGCGCCCGTGCTGACGGCACAGTTCCAGCGCGTCAACGTCTGGACGCCATTTGGCTTTCAGGCTCAGCGACATTTCGAAACCCGCATCCTGCAAGCGGGTGGATAAACGGTCTACCGCGCCGCCGCTCCAGCCGTGTGAACCAAATGCGCTGGCGCGTTTATTGCGAAAACGCAGGCCGGTAATCTCTTCGACCAGACCGGCAATTTTCGGCATCATCACGTTGTTCATGGTGGATGTCCCGACCAGCACCCCTTTAGAGCGGAAGACGTTAGTCAGGATGTCGTTTTTATCGCTGCGGGCGACGTTAAAGATTTTCACCGCCACGTTCGGGTCAACTTCGTTGATGCCTTGGGCAATCGCGTCTGCCATCATGCGAGTATTATTGGACATGGTGTCGTAGAAAATGGTGATGCGGTCTTCCTGATAATCTGCTGCCCATTTCAGATACAGTTCCACGATTTGCGTTGGGTTGTCGCGCCATACCACACCGTGAGAGGTGGCAATCATATCGACTGGCAGGTTAAAGCCGAGGATCTCGTTAATTTTCGGCGTTACCAGGCGGCTGAACGGCGTCAGGATGTTGGCATAGTAGCGCTGGCACTGTTCGAACAGCTCTGTCTGGTCAACTTCGTCGTTGAACAGGCGTTCGTCACAATAGTGCTGGCCAAAGGCGTCGTTGCTGAACAACACCGCATCGCCGGTCATGTAAGTCATCATGCTGTCCGGCCAGTGCAGCATCGGGGTTTCAACGAAGATAAGCTGCTTGCCGTTACCGATATCCAGCGTATCGCCCGTTTTCACCACGTGGAAATTCCACTCTGGGTGATGGTGGTGGCCGTTGATAGAGTCGATAGCGTTAGCGGTGCAGTAAATGGGGGGATCGGGAATCTGCGTCATCAGCTCGGTTAACGCACCGG
>JBOFJM010000262.1:0-7562 GCA_051656825.1 Kluyvera sp. | reverse complement strand
CAGGAAAAACGCACTGGACGGTGTACATACTGCAAACGGGTTTCTCATTCGCGGTCGCTATTTTCATCATTACCCAGGGCGTGCGGCTGTTTGTTGCTGAACTGTCTGAAGCGTTCAACGGTATTTCCCAACGTTTGATCCCTGGCGCGGTACTGGCCATTGACTGTGCGGCGATTTATAGCTTCGCGCCAAACGCCGTGGTATGGGGCTTTATGTGGGGCACTATCGGCCAACTGATTGCGGTCGGTATTTTGGTCGGCTGCGGCTCCTCCATTCTTATCATCCCTGGTTTTATCCCGATGTTCTTCTCTAACGCCACCATCGGCGTCTTTGCTAACCACTTTGGCGGCTGGCGCGCGGCGCTCAAGATTTGCCTGGTGATGGGCATGATTGAAATTTTCGGCTGCGTCTGGGCGGTGAAACTCACCGGCATGAGCGCCTGGATGGGCATGGCGGACTGGTCAATTCTGGCACCGCCGATGATGCAAGGCTTTGCCTCCATCGGCATCGTGTTTATGGCCGTCATTATTTTGATTGCACTGGCTTATATGGTCTTCGCCGGGCGCACGTTGCGCGCTGAGGAAGATGCGGAAAAACAACTGGCAGAACGCTCTGCTTAATAAGGAGTTTTGATTATGACCGTACGTATCCTGGCTGTGTGTGGTAATGGGCAAGGCAGCTCTATGATCATGAAAATGAAAGTGGATCAGTTTTTAACCCAGTCAAATATTGACCACACGGTAAATAGCTGTGCGGTAGGTGAATACAAAAGTGAGCTGAGCGGTGCTGACATTATTATCGCCTCCACACATATCGCCGGTGAAATTACCGTTACTGGCAATAAATATGTCGTAGGCGTGCGCAACATGCTGTCTCCGGCGGATTTCGGCCCGAAACTGTTAGACGTTATCAAAGAACATGTCCCTCAGGATGTGAAGTAAGGAGGCGGCATGAAATTACGTGATTCGTTGGCTGAGAACCGCTCCATCTGCCTGCAAGCAGAAGCCGATACCTGGCAGGACGCGGTGAAAATTGGCGTTGATTTGCTGGTGGCGGCAGATGTGGTTGAGCCGTGTTACTACCAGGCCATTCTGGATGGCGTGGAGCAATTTGGCCCTTACTTTGTCATTGCGCCAGGGTTGGCGATGCCGCATGGCCGTCCAGAGGAAGGGGTTAAGAAAACGGGTTTTGCACTGGTGACGTTGAAAACTCCGCTGTCGTTTAACCACGAAGACAATGACCCCGTGGATATTCTCATCACTATGGCGGCGGTCGATGCCAATACGCATCAGGAAGTCGGCATCATGCAGATAGTTAATCTGTTTGAAGATGAAGCGAATTTCGACCGTTTACGCGCCTGCCGCAGCGAGCAGGAAGTGCTGGATTTAATCGACCGCACAAATGCGGCTTCTATCTAAGAGGGAATTAAACATGTCATTACCTATGTTGCAGGTCGCACTGGATAACCAAACGATGTCCAGTGCGTATGAAACGACCCGCCTGATTGCGGAAGAAGTCGATATTATCGAAGTCGGCACTATTTTGTGTGTCGCTGAAGGTGTGCGTGCTGTTCGTGACTTAAAAGCGCTGTATCCGCACAAAATCGTGCTGGCGGACGCCAAAATTGCCGATGCGGGTAAAATTCTTTCGCGCATGTGTTTTGAAGCCAATGCGGACTGGATTACGGTGATTTGCTGCGCGGATATCAACACCGCTAAAGGCGCGCTGGACGTAGCAAAAGAATTTAACGGCGACGTGCAAATTGAGCTAACCGGTTTTTGGACGTGGGAGCAGGCGCAGGAGTGGCGTGACGCGGGGATTGGGCAGGTGGTTTATCACCGCAGCCGTGACGCACAGGCGGCCGGTGTGGCCTGGAGTGACGCGGATATCGATGCCATCAGACGCCTCTCTGAAATGGGCTTTAAAGTCACCGTCACCGGTGGGCTGGCGCTGGAGGATTTACCGCTGTTTAAAGGTATTCCTATTCACGTCTTTATCGCCGGTCGTAGCATCCGCGATGCCGCCTCTCCGGTAGAAGCCGCTCGCCAGTTCAAACGCTCTATCGCCCAGCTTTGGGGTTAAGGAGCGTCTATGTTGACGAAAGGCATACCGCTTGGCATCTACGAAAAAGCACTCCCCGCAGGGGAGTGCTGGCTGGAGCGTTTACAGCTGGCGAAAGAGTTGGGTTTTGATTTCGTCGAAATGTCCATTGATGAAACCGATGCCCGCCTGTCGCGTCTTGACTGGGGGCGTGAGCAGCGCCTGGCGCTGGTGAGTGCGGTAGCGGAAACTGGCGTTCGTATTCCTTCCGTATGCCTGAGCGCGCATCGTCGATTCCCGCTAGGTAGCGAAGACGACACCGTGCGTCAGCAGGGGCTGGAGATCATGCGTAAAGCCATCCAGTTCGCACAAGATGTGGGCATTCGAGTGATCCAACTCGCGGGTTATGACGTTTATTACCAGGATGCCAACGACGAAACGCGCCGCCGTTTTCGTGAAGGGCTGAAAGAGAGTGTGGACATGGCGAGCCGCGCGCAAGTCACGCTGGCGATGGAAATTATGGACTACCCACTCATGAACTCCATCAGCAAAGCGTTGGGCTATGCGCATTACCTGAACAACCCGTGGTTCCAGCTTTATCCCGATATCGGCAATCTTTCCGCCTGGGATAACGACGTGCAAATGGAGCTTAAAGCGGGTATCGGGCACATCGTGGCGGTACATGTGAAAGACACTAAACCCGGTGTCTTCAAGAACGTGCCGTTTGGTGAAGGCGTGGTCAACTTTGAACGTTGCTTTGAAACGCTCAAACAAAGCGGTTACTGCGGGCCGTACCTGATTGAAATGTGGAGCGAAACGGCAGACAACCCGGCGCTCGAAGTGGCGAAAGCGCGCGACTGGGTAAAAGCACGGATGGCCAGCGCGGGCCTGGTGGAGGCAGCATAATGCAAACGCTAAAACAGCATGTTTTTGATGCCAATATGGATTTGCCGCGCTATGGGCTGGTGACTTTCACCTGGGGCAATGTGAGTGCTATCGACCGGGAGCGTGGGCGAGTGGTGATTAAACCCAGCGGCGTCGCCTATGACACCATGACGGTAGACGATATGGTGGTGGTGGATATGGACGGTCATGTGGTGGAAGGGCGATATCGTCCTTCTTCCGATACCGCCACTCATCTGGCGCTGTACCAGCGTTACCCGAGCTTAGGCGGGGTTGTGCATACACACTCCACCCATGCAACCGCGTGGGCGCAGGCTGGGCTGGCAATCCCGGCGTTGGGTACGACGCACGCAGATTACTTTTTCGGTGATATTCCTTGTACGCGCGCGCTCAGCGAAGCGGAAGTACAGGGGGAATATGAACGCAATACGGGAAAAGTGATTATCGAAACGCTGGGCGATATTGAACCGTTACATACGCCAGGCATTGTAGTGTATCAGCACGGCCCGTTTGCCTGGGGTAAAGACGCCCACGACGCGGTGCACAATGCGGTAGTGATGGAAGAAGTTGCCAGAATGGCGTGGATTGCGCGCGGCATTAATCCTGCGCTGAACCCGATTGATGGCTATTTAATGAATAAGCACTTCATGCGTAAGCATGGCCCTGACGCATACTACGGGCAAAAATGAATGTCCCCCGAAACCTTAACTCCTTCTGGGATGTTACCGGTCAGGTTTCGGGGGCTTTCTCCCGTTAGCGGTACAGCACTGCGCTGGCGTGGATTAAGCCATCGCTGCCGGGTTCGTGAATCAGGATTGGCTGAAAATATTTAGCCCCCTGAGCATCGCTCTCCTGGTTGAGCGCCCGATCGGCCTCTTGCTCAGTGGCGATATTATGATTGATATAGATAACCCCCAGGCTCTGCACATCGTCCATGTTACGCGCCTGATGGCCATTAATCTGAATGGCGGCCTGTGCACTGACGCTAACCAGTAGCGCAGCCATCGCGGCAATGATGATGTTTTTCATATTCAACTCCTTACTGACAGTCCTGATGATGACTCGGGGCTCTCCTGTGATCGTGGATTGCTTGCTGATTAAAGTGTAATCGCTCTTTCGTGGACGTATCGCGACCATTTCTGATGCAGTTGTTCAAAAAAATCACGCATCTTGTACTGTTCAATTTTAAATCACAGACTTAGACCCATTTCACGCTTTGTGCGAATTTTTTGTGCAATCAGCTTGAGTTTTTCCAGGGGCGCAAGTATTATGACGCGTCAATTTTTCAGCCGCCCTTTAACACGTTCCTTGCCTCCATGGGCCGCGGCTGACCCAGACAGGAGGCTGAATAATCCGTAAGGAGCAATTCGATGCGTCATTACGAAATCGTTTTTATGGTCCATCCTGACCAGAGCGAACAGGTTCCGGGTATGATCGAACGTTACACTGGTGCAATCACTGCAGCAGAAGGTACGATCCATCGTCTGGAAGACTGGGGCCGCCGTCAGCTGGCTTACCCGATCAACAAACTGCACAAAGCGCACTACGTTCTGCTGAACGTTGAAGCACCGCAGGAAGTTATCGATGAGCTGGAAACTAACTTCCGCTTCAACGATGCCGTTATCCGTAGCATGGTAATGCGTACTAAACACGCTGTTACCGAAGCATCTCCGATGGTTAAAGCGAAAGACGAGCGTCGTGAACGTCGCGATGATTTCGCAAACGAAACCGCAGATGATGCAGATGCTGGGGATTCTGAAGAGTAATTTCTGATGACCAACCGTCTGGTGTTATCCGGCACCGTGTGCAGGATGCCCCTTCGAAAGGTCAGTCCATCAGGAATTCCTCATTGCCAGTTCGTGCTTGAGCATCGTTCTGTGCAAGAGGAAGCCGGTTTCCACCGGCAGGCGTGGTGCCAAATGCCCGTTATTATTAGCGGTCACGAAAACCAAGCCATTACTCACAGTATAACGGTCGGTAGCGCAGTAACCGTGCAAGGCTTTATCTGTTGCCACAAAGCAAAGAATGGTCTGAGCAAAATGGTTCTGCATGCCGAGCAGATTGAATTGATAGATTCTGGAGACTAGCCATATGGCACGTTATTTCCGTCGTCGCAAGTTCTGCCGTTTCACCGCGGAAGGCGTTCAAGAGATCGACTATAAAGATATCGCTACGCTGAAAAACTACATCACCGAAAGCGGTAAGATTGTCCCAAGCCGTATCACCGGTACCCGTGCAAAATACCAGCGTCAGCTGGCTCGCGCTATCAAACGCGCTCGCTACCTGTCCCTGCTGCCGTACACTGATCGTCATCAGTAATCGGTCACGGTCCATTAATACGACTTTGAGAGGATAAGGTAATGCAAGTTATTCTGCTTGATAAAGTAGCAAACCTGGGTAGCCTGGGTGATCAGGTTAACGTTAAAGCGGGCTATGCTCGTAACTTCCTGGTACCACAGGGTAAAGCTGTTCCTGCTACCAAGAAAAACGTTGAATTCTTCGAAGCACGCCGCGCTGAACTGGAAGCCAAACTGGCTGACGTTCTGTCTGCTGCTGAAGCTCGTGCTGCGCAGATCAACGCATTGGAATCCGTAACCATCGCGTCTAAAGCTGGCGACGAAGGTAAACTGTTCGGTTCCATCGGTACTCGCGACATCGCTGACGCTGTTACTGCAGCTGGCGTTAAAGTTGCTAAGAGCGAAGTTCGCCTGCCGAACGGCGTTCTGCGTACCGTTGGTGAGCACGAAGTGGACTTCCTGGTTCACAGCGAAGTGTTCGCTAAAGTTATCATCAACGTTGTTGCTGAGTAATCTGCAACCCACGTTTTGATAACAACAAGACGCCGGCCTCGTGCCGGCGTTTTGCTTTTCTGGCGCTCTGTTTTTAGACTGGCTATCTCTCGTCCTTTTCGCGATAATCAAAAAATAAAACATTATTTTAATTTTTGGTAAAAGAATGGACACCCTCCGCCAGCATCCGCTATTTTCCCGCAAAAACGTCGTTTACCTCTGTGCCGCCTTCTGTTGTCTGTTATGGGGCAGCGCCTATCCGGCCATCAAAAGTGGCTACGAGCTATTTCAAATTGCTGCCGATGATATTCCTGGCAAAATTGTCTTCGCGGGCTACCGCTTCCTGTTCGCTGGCGCGTTGCTTTTGCTGCTGGCAATGGCGCAGCGTAAACCTATTGCGCGCTTAAGTTCACGCCAATTTGGGCAGCTTACGCTGCTGGGGCTAACCCAGACCTCACTGCAATACATCTTCTTCTATGTAGGTCTGGCCTTCACCACGGGGGTGAAAGGTTCGATCATGAATGCTACCGGCACTTTCTTTAGCGTGTTGCTGGCGCACTTTATCTATCAGAATGACCGGCTGAGCTACAACAAGACGCTGGGCTGTATTCTTGGTTTTGCCGGGGTGATGGTGGTGAATTTCAACAGTGGGCTGCTGGATTTCAGCTTTAGTCTGCTGGGTGATGGATCGGTGGTGCTGGCGGCATTTATCTTGTCGGCGGCGTCGCTGTATGGCAAACGTATCTCACAAACCGTCGATCCCACGGTGATGACCGGCTACCAGTTGGCGCTGGGTGGCCTGGCGTTGGTGATTGGGGGTTACCTCAGCGGTGGCACGTTAACCTTCCACGGTATCGCCTCGGTGGCGATTCTCGGCTATCTGACGCTGCTCTCTTCGGTAGCTTTCGCCCTGTGGAGTATTTTGCTGAAATACAATCGGGTAGGCATGATTGCGCCGTTCAACTTCCTGATTCCTGTTTCGGGATCGGTGCTTTCGGCTATCTTCCTCGGTGAAAACATTTTCGAATGGAAATACGCAGTTGCGCTGGTGCTGGTGTGCTCAGGGATTTGGTGGGTGAATAAGGTGAAACGCTAGCCGACGGCAGGCTAAACCAGCCTGATGGCGCTGGTTGTAGGCCGGATAAGGCGTTTACGCCGCCATCCGGCACGGTTACCGCCATCGCCTGATGGCGCTGCGCTTATCAGGCCTACGCGGGTTTGTAGGCCAATATTTGGTGCAATAAAGCTAACGGGCGCGAATAAAGCTGCCGTCACTCTGGCGGGTAAACAGCACTTGCCCGCTGTCAGACTCGATGGTTAACCCTGTCACCACGCCGTTGGCATTCTGGCGAATCTGCACCTTCTGGCCATTTTTCAGCGTACTCAGCGGTTTGCCCGCCCCTTCAACCTGGGCCATTGCGTAGACATCGGTCGGCGGCAAATTATTGTCGCGGAACAGCTGCGCCAGCGTTTTACCGGCCTCAACGTGATAAGTCCGCCAGTCATTGTTGCGGCTCTCTTGATACGGCTGTGTGCGCGGTGAGGCTGGTTGTTGCGGTTGCTCGACTGGCTGCTCTTCTTGCACCGGCTCTGGCGCAACCGGAGCGACCTGGTCTAAATCATTCGATGGCGTAACCAGCTGTGCATGCATTGGCTGAACATCAGGCTGCGGCGTAGACTGAGACTGGAAATCGAGCTGTGCAGTACGGCTAACCGGCGTCGATGGAGCATCATCGGCGGAAGGCAGCAGGAAGCCAATAATCACCGCTAGCGCAGCGATAATCACGCCGCGACGGTGTGCAATCGGCAACGGATCCAGGATGCGAAGGT
>JBOFJM010000261.1:0-5553 GCA_051656825.1 Kluyvera sp. | reverse complement strand
ACACTACGAGGATAAAAACATGACCACGCTGACTCTCGATAAATTAACCGACCGTATCAAAGCCCACAAAAATGCGCTGGTGCATATCGTTAAGCCGCCAGTGTGTACCGAGCGCGCGCGCCACTATACCGAGGCGTATCAACAGCATCTCGATAAACCGATTCTGGTACGCCGCGCGCTGGCGCTGGCGCATCATCTGGCGGAACGCACCATCTGGATAAAACACGATGAGCTGATTATCGGCAACCAGGCGAGTGAAGTACGCGCCGCGCCTATTTTCCCCGAATATACCGTTAGTTGGATTGAGAAAGAGATCGACGACCTGGCGGATCGTCCAGGCGCGGGCTTTGCGGTCAGCGAAGAAAACAAACGCGTGCTGCATGATGTGTGCCCGTGGTGGCGCGGTCAAACCGTACAGGATCGCTGCTACGGCATGTTTACCGACGAGCAAAAAGCGCTGCTGGCCACCGGAATTATCAAAGCCGAAGGCAACATGACCTCTGGTGATGCGCACCTGGCGGTGAATTTCCCGCTGCTGCTGGAAAAAGGCCTCGACGGGATGCGCGCCAAAGTCGCTGAACGCCGTAGCCGTATCAACCTGACCGTACTGGATGACCTGCACGGCGAGCAGTTCCTGAAAGCGATTGATATTGTGCTGGATGCCGTGAGTCTGCACATCAAGCGTTTCGCTGAGCTGGCGCGCAACATGGCCAAGGAAGAGATCCGTGAAAGCCGCCGCAATGAGCTGCTGACGATAGCGGAAAACTGCGATGTTATTGCCCACCAGCCGCCGCAGACCTTCTGGCAGGCGCTGCAACTGTGCTACTTCATCCAGTTGATTTTGCAAATTGAGTCTAACGGTCACTCGGTGTCGTTTGCCCGCATGGACCAATATCTTTATCCGTACTACCGTCGCGACGTTGAACTGGAACAAACGCTGGAGCGCGAACACGCTATTGAGCTGCTGCATAGCTGCTGGCTGAAACTGCTGGAAGTGAACAAAATTCGCTCTGGCTCGCACTCCAAAGCCTCTGCCGGTAGCCCGCTGTACCAAAACGTGACCATCGGCGGGCAGAAGCTGGTTAATGGCGAAGCGCAGGACGCGGTTAACCCGCTCTCGTATGCCATTCTTGAGTCCTGCGGTCGTCTGCGTTCCACGCAGCCAAACCTCAGCGTGCGTTACCACGCCGGTATGAGCAACGACTTCCTCGACGCTTGCGTGCAGGTCATCCGCTGCGGCTTCGGGATGCCTGCGTTTAATAACGATGAAATCGTTATTCCCGAATTTATCAAACTCGGCGTTGAGCCGCAGGATGCCTACGATTACGCGGCTATCGGCTGTATCGAAACCGCCGTCGGTGGCAAGTGGGGCTACCGCTGCACTGGCATGAGTTTTATCAACTTCGCCCGTGTGATGCTGGCGGCGATGGAAGGCGGGCGCGATGCCACCAGCGGCAAGGTCTTTTTACCGCAAGAGCACGCGCTGTCGCAGGGTAACTTCGCGAACTTTGAGCAAATGCTCGCCGACTGGGATAGGCAAATTCGCTATTACACGCGTAAATCGATTGAAATTGAGTATGTCGTGGACACCATGCTGGAAGAGAACGTGCACGATATTCTGTGCTCGGCGCTGGTTGATGACTGTATTGAGCGCGCAAAAAGCATTAAGCAAGGTGGCGCGAAATATGACTGGGTTTCCGGCCTACAGGTGGGTATCGCCAACCTCGGTAACAGCCTGGCGGCGGTGAAGAAACTGGTGTTTGATCAGGGCGTTATCGGGCAGCAGGAGCTGGCAAAAGCGCTGGCGGAAGACTTCGACGGCCTGACTCACGAGCAATTGCGCCAGCGTCTGATTAACGGCGCGCCGAAATACGGCAACGATGATGATAGCGTCGATACACTGCTGGCGCGCGCGTACCAAACATATATTGATGAGTTGAAGCAGTATCACAACCCGCGTTACGGTCGTGGCCCAATTGGCGGCAACTATTACGCCGGGACATCGTCCATTTCAGCCAACGTGCCGTTTGGTGCGCAAACTATGGCGACCCCGGATGGTCGTAAGGCCAAAACGCCGCTGGCTGAAGGCGCAAGCCCAGCGTCCGGCACTGACCATTTGGGGCCAACGGCGGTGATTAGCTCGGTGGGTAAACTGCCAACATCAGCGATTCTCGGCGGCGTGCTGTTAAACCAGAAACTGAACCCGTCAACGCTGGAAAACGACAGCGATAAACAGAAGCTAATGGCGCTGCTGCGTACCTTCTTCGAGGTGCATAAAGGCTGGCATATTCAGTACAACATTGTGTCGCGCGAGACGCTGCTGGAAGCGAAAAAGCACCCGGATCAGTATCGCGATTTGGTAGTACGAGTGGCCGGTTATTCCGCCTTCTTTACCGCGCTGTCGCCGGATGCGCAGGACGATATTATCGCCCGTACTGAGCATTCGTTGTAATTCGGATTTTCCCTTCACCCTAGCCCTCTCCTCGGAGAGGGCTGCCAAAAATTGAATTAACCATGAGAAAACTAAAGAAAAAACATGTTGATTTATAATGATTTCTTTCGCTTTCATGAGAAAAACCATCAATAGGACATCGTCGAATACGTTTGTCTGCGTTCAGAATCAACTATTGCAAATCGCCTCACTTCTAATGACTACCTCACATCTTCATCCGCATATATAAAAAACTAGCGAACGAAACTGGGTGAATGAATGACGTTCGTTGCTTTCCGCTCTCTTTGGTTACGGTATGCGCTGCGATAAATCTATCGATAGTGAAACTATAAATTTAAAATTTAAATCCCCATTTGATCCAGTGACACCGTTCTGTGCACAAGAATCATTCAGACAACCAATTAATTATGGTTTTCTATTTTATATTTATATATAGATGGAAGATTTTTTATGGTTTGACGACATACTAATAAAACTATGACAACCGTCACAATCTTTTTATCCATATGTAATATAACCACTTATTAACAACCAAGTAAGGATATTATATGTACCATAAAAGTTACATCATCAATCGAATTGAAACTGATAGAATACTTTCACTAAAGTTAGAACAGACATATAAATAAAACCACTTCAAGTGATTCTGAGATTGCTGATGCTATATCAAGAATGGTGAAATAATGAAAGAATTCTTAAAAAGAATGTTAAGAATGGAATGTATTCTTTTCCTTTTGTCTTATGTGCCAATATTAATAATAATTATCATATCGGTATTCGTCGTGCAATATATTGAAGATCCAAACGATTCTATGCCCATCGTAGGAATTGTTGTTGTTATTGTTTACGTAATAACAATAATTATCACGAGAAAAGTAAAAATTTAAGATTATTTAAAATATCAATGCCAGCATATTTATGACTAACCAATAAAAATAACTCCCTAATACGGGCAGGGGCATTTGAACTGTGATTATTCACTCATAATATATACATACACGTTGTAGGGTAATATAGGACGTTAGTTGCTCTGATTTTTTGAATTCTCAGAGCATGAGTATCAATTGCCCGACCGTAAGCCTAACGTTCAAGAGATAGCGTTGTTTCCAGAACGGTGAGTGCATTCTCATTAGCAGTAATCAGTGCGCGGGTTTTCTCCCTTACCCTTTCAGGGAGAGGACCGGGGTAAGGGTTCAGCACTCACATCCCTCTTTCGAACGAAATAAATTTGTGCTTTAGCTCACATTGTAATTAAATTGTTTCTAGCCGGAGTAACACCAGGAGCATCTTGTATGACTGTTAAAGTTATCGTCACTGATATGGACGGAACTTTTCTTAATGACGCCAAAACCTACGACCGTTCACGGTTTCTGGCGCAGTTTGAACAGCTTCAACAACGTGGCATTGAATTCGTCGTCGCCAGCGGCAACCAATATTATCAATTGATTACCTTCTTCCCGGAGATTCGCGACCGCATCTCTTACGTCGTCGAAAACGGCGCGCTGGTGTATGAGCACGGGCAAGAGCTTTTCCACGGCGAACTCACCCGCCATGAGTCACAAATTGTGATTGGCGAACTGCTGAAAGACTCTCATCTCAATTTTGTCGCCTGTGGCCTGGAAAGCGCCTATATCAGCGACAGTGCGCCAGATGAATTTGTCGCGCTGATGGCGAAACATTATTACCGCCTGCAACGAGTCGCAGACTACAGCGAGATTAACGACAAGCTGTTTAAATTCTCGTTAAACCTGCCAGACAGCGAAATCCCGGCGCTGGTTGATAAACTGCATGTCTCGCTCGACGGCATCATGAAGCCGGTAACCAGCGGTTTTGGCTTTGTTGATTTAATCATCCCCGGCCTGCACAAAGCCAACGGTATCAGCCGGTTATTAAAACGCTGGCAGCTCTCCCCGCAGCAGTGCGTGGCGATTGGCGACAGCGGCAATGATGCCGAAATGCTCAAACTGGTGAAATACGCTTTTGCGATGGGCAATGCCGCCGACAGCATTAAAGCAATTGCCGATTACCACACCGATGATAATAACCACGATGGCGCGCTGAATGTGATTCAGGCCGTGCTGGATGGTACTTCTCCCTTCTGACATAAAGCCGGATAGCTGCGTTGCCTTATCCGGCCTACCTTTCCCCCGTCTGACAAACATCAACATTTTAAACTTGAATTAACTTTATTTTAACTTACATTATCACCTGTAATGCATTTTACTTTCGAATGAAATAATGAAAATTGCGAGGTTGATATGACGATTACCTTTACCCACCCAACGCTGCCCGCCAATCCCAACGCGGCAATCCGCCAGATGAAACACGCTTTACGCGCACAATTAGGCGACGTGCAGGCGGTGTTCGACCGTTTGAGCGCTATTATTGAAGCCAGAGTGGCAGAAATTGACGCCCTTAAAGCGCAGGGCCAGCCGGTCTGGCCGGTTATTCCATTTGCCGACATCGCGGCAGGCAAGGTTAGCGATGCCACACGTGAGGCGGTAAAACGTCGCGGCTGTGCGGTTATTCAGGGCCACTTCCCGCGCGAGCAAGCGTTGGCGTGGGATAAATCCATGCTCGACTACCTCGACCTCAACCATTTCGACGACGTCTACAAAGGCCCTGGTGACACCTTCTTCGGTTCGCTGGAGGCGTCGCGCCCGGAAATTTACCCTATCTACTGGTCACAGGCGCAAATGCAAGCGCGCCAAAGCCCGGAAATGGCGCAAGCGCAGTCGTTCCTCAACCGTCTGTGGCGAGTAGAGAGCGGTGGCAAGCAGTGGTTCAATCCAGATATTAGCGTTATCTACCCTGACCGTATTCGCCGTCGCCCGCCGGGAACCACGTCCAAAGGGCTAGGGGCGCACACCGATTCCGGCGCGCTGGAACGCTGGCTGCTGCCCGCTTATCAGCAGGTTTTCGCCAACGTCTTTAACGGCAACGTTGAGCAGTATGACCCGTGGGATGCGGCCCACCGCACCGAAGTGGAAGAATACAGCGTCGATAACACCACCAAATGCTCGGTATTCCGCACCTTCCAGGGCTGGACGGCGCTATCGGACATGATAGCCGACCAGGGCTTGTTGCACGTCGTGCCTATT
>JBOFJM010000260.1:0-3236 GCA_051656825.1 Kluyvera sp. | reverse complement strand
TTTGCAGTACATCGACTACGGTCAGAAAACGGTTGAAGAAGCCGCAGCAGACTTCCAGCGCCAGGCTGAACGTATCCTGAAACGCGCAATGCGCTAATCGTTTTAAACGGTATCTATACCCTGCAACTACTGGTTGCGGGGTATTTTTTTATTCAAGGAGAAAACGCATGAAAGGCAAAATCATCCCGTTAGATTTCCGCCATCGGCAGGACAGCGAAACCGGTCATGAGGTGATTCGGATGACGCCACCACATATTATTTGCCACCGTAACTACTTCTACCAAAAATGCTTCACCCGCGATGGCGGCAAGCTGATTTTTGGCGGCGCGTTCGAGGGGCACTGGAACTACTATTTGCTGGATATTGCCGCACAACAGGCAACCCAGCTAACCGACGGCGCGGGGGATAACACCTTCGGCGGTTTCCTTTCTGACGATGATCAGTCGCTGTGGTACGTCAAAGACACCCGCCAACTGCGCCGCGTTTGCCTTACCACGCTGGAAGAACAGGTGGTTTATGAAGTGGACGACGAATGGGTGGCTTACGGTACGTGGGTCGCCAACTCCGACTGCACGCAACTGGTGGGCATTGAGATTAAAAAGAGCGACTGGCAGCCGCTGACCGACTGGTCTAAATTCCGCGCGTTCTATTTTACCGAACCGGAATGCCGCCTGATTAACATTGATCTCAACACCGGCCAGCAACGGACGATTTTGCAGGAAAAACGCTGGTTGGGGCATCCTATTTATCGCCCGTTTGACGACAATACGCTGGCGTTTTGCCACGAAGGGCCGCGCGATGCTATCGACGCGCGAATGTGGCTTATCAATCAGGATGGCAGCAACCTGCGCTGTGTGCGCCAGCATCAGGCGGGCGAAAGTTTTACGCACGAATTTTGGGTTCCTGATGGCTCAGCGCTCTATTACGTCGCCCATCAGGAAAATACCCCTCACCGTTATCTCTACAGCGCCAACCCGCAAACCCTGGAAAACCGCCAGTTGATGGCGATTCCGCCCTGCTCGCACCTGATGAGCAACCACGATGGCTCGTTGATCGTCGGCGATGGCGCACCGCACAAAACCGGCGAGATCGATCTTAACGATCCGTTCATCTGGGTATTTAATTTGAAAACCGGCGAAAAAACCGCGATTTGCCAGCATAACAGTAGCTGGAAGGTGCTGGATGGCGACCGCCAGGTAACTCACCCGCATCCGTCGTTCTCGCCGGACGATCAATGGGTGCTGTATACCTCAGATTGCGAAGGGATGCCGGCGCTGTATATGGCGCGCGTGTAATCAGAAATGCCGGATGGCGGCGTGAACACACGCGTGGGCCGGATAAGCGCAGCGCCATCCGGCATAAAAAAAACCGCCACTGGCGGTTTTTTTATCACAAGCCCGAAATTAACGAGCCAGCCAGCCGCCGTCTACGGCAACGGTATAACCGTTGATGTAATCAGATGCCGGAGACGCCAGGAACACGATTGGCCCCATCAGGTCACTTGGCAGACCCCAACGGCCCGCCGGGATACGGTCGAGAATCGCTGCGCTACGCTCTTCGTCAGCGCGCAACTGCTGGGTATTGTTGGTCGCCATGTAGCCCGGCGCAATCGCGTTAACGTTGATACCGTGTTTCGCCCACTCGTTAGCCATCAGACGGGTAACGCCCATGACGCCGCTTTTAGACGCAGTATAAGAAGGTACACGGATACCGCCCTGGAAGGAGAGCATGGACGCGATATTGATAATTTTGCCGCCGTTACCCTGGGCAATAAAGTGCTTAGCCGCAGCCTGAGACATAAAGAACACGCTCTTAATGTTCAGGTTCATCACGTCGTCCCAGTCTTTTTCGCTGAAGTCGATAGCGTCTTCACGACGAATCAGACCCGCATTGTTCACCAGGATATCGATATGACCAAATTCTGCCACTGCGCGCTCCAGCAATGCTGGAATGCCGTCAATTTTACGCAGGTCAGCGGTCAGGCTCTGGAAACGGCGACCCAATGCGGTAACACGTTCGATGGTTTCGGTAGGCTCAACGATGTTGATCCCCACGATGTCGCAGCCCGCTTCCGCCAGACCCAGCGCCATACCTTGACCCAGACCGGTATCGCAACCCGTTACAACCGCGACTTTGCCTTGCAGAGAGAATGAATCCAAAATCATTTTTTATTCCTTATCGTTAGCGCCTGTACCGGACAGGCATTGTTGGTCTAATGCTGTCCGCGACTAGCGCAGATCCTTCACTGCTACATGGTCCATATCGTCAAAGACCTGGTTCTCACCCACCATCCCCCAGATGAAGGTATACGCTTTCGTCCCTACGCCTGAGTGGATTGACCAGCTCGGTGAAATCACCGCCTGTTCGTTATGCATCACGATATGACGCGTCTCCTGCGGCTGCCCCATCATGTGGAACACGCAGCTATCTTCATCCATATTGAAATAGAAGTAGACTTCCATGCGGCGCTCGTGGGTATGGCACGGCATGGTATTCCACAGATTGCCAGGCGCGAGTTCGGTCAGACCCATACTGAGCTGACAGGTTTCCAGCACGTCCGGTACAAAATATTTGTTGATGGTGCGGCGGTTACTGGTGAGGTTATCGCCCAGCGTGACCGGTGCGACGTCAGCAGGCGTCACTTTTTTGGTTGGGTAGGTGGTGTGGGCAGGTGCGCAGTTGTAGTAAAACTTAGCCGGTTTTGCCGCATCAACGCTTGCGAAAACCACTTCTTTAGCGCCCTTGCCGACATACAACGCGTCGCGGTGGCCGATTTCATAACACTGACCATCAACGGTAATCGTGCCCGCTCCGCCGATGTTGATAACGCCAAGCTCGCGGCGCTCAAGGAAATAACTCACGCCAAGCTGCTTACCCACTTCGCCGCCGACGGATACCGTTTTAGCCACCGGCATAATGCCGCCAACGATAATACGGTCGATGTGGCTGTAGACCATGGTGTATTCATCGGCAACGAACACTTGTTCAACTAAAAATTCGTCGCGAAGCCCTTGTGTATCCAGCGTTTTAGCATGTGCGCTATGGATGCTCTGTCGTACTTCCACCTCAACCTCCAGGAAAATGTGGTCTTATGCTCTATAGCAGAACGAAACCCCATTCCGCTTTGTTTATGCTCGTATCTTATCGCCGATGAAATGGGTTTTCAATTACAAATAAAACATCGTTTCATTTTTTCTGTGAATTAATATCAAAAATGCAAATTCGATCACGAATAC
>JBOFJM010000259.1:0-2957 GCA_051656825.1 Kluyvera sp. | reverse complement strand
GACGGTTTTTGCACGTCGGAAGACAAAATTTGCCGTCACTAAAAGACGACGATTTGGGTTCTCATATCAACCCAAGCCTCTAACCGAACGGCGTGACGAGTTAACCAGTGAAAACTGTCGCGCCGTTCAAATCAATATCTCCCCCGCGATGTGCTTTGCATTTTTACTCCCTGCTGATTTATTTCATTGCTCTTCATTGTTCTGATGCTGGGGTGATCGCCCGCAGGCGTAATGAGCCACGATATACCCGAACCGCACTATTCAAGACTGGCCGCTACTGGTCACGACCGATCGCCACTGGATAAAAAACCAGGCCATGCCATACCGGATCGCCGATACCGCTGGTATACTGCCAGCCTGCGTTATTGATGAGATTTGGCTACCGACTCCATGGCTTTTACTCTCCGCCCCTATCAGACCGAAGCCGTACAGGCTGTGATTACCCACTTTCGCCACCACGACGCGCCTGCGGTGATTGTGCTGCCCACCGGTGCCGGAAAAAGTCTGGTGATTGCGGAGCTGGCGCGTAAAGCGCGTGGACGGGTGTTAGTACTGGCTCACGTGAAAGAGTTGGTGGAGCAAAACCACGCCAAATATTGCGCCTACGGATTGGATGCCGATTTGTTTGCCGCCGGACTGAATGCCAAACAAAGTGATGGCAAGGTGGTATTCGGCAGCGTGCAATCGGTCGCTCGCAACTTAGAAGCCTTCAACGATGCCTTTTCCCTGCTGATCATTGATGAATGCCACCGCGTAGGTGATAGTGAAGACTCACAATATCGGCAAGTAATCGACCACTTACGCCGCCACCAGCCTCAGTTGCGCATCCTCGGCCTCACCGCCACCCCCTATCGACTAGGCAAAGGGTGGATTTACCGCTACCACTACCACGGCATGACCCGTGCCGATAGCAGCGCCGAATGCTTGTTTCGCGATTGTATTTACGAACTGCCGCTGCGCTACATGATTAAGAACCATTACCTGACGCCGCCGCATCGCCTCGATATGCCGGTTGTGCAATACGATTTTAGTAAGCTGCAACCGAACCAAAACGGCTTGTTTTCCGAACGCGAACTCAATGACAGTCTGCGCCAGCAAAAGCGGATCACCCCGCATATCATTGCGCAAGTGATGGAATATGCGGCCGAGCGGCGCGGAGTAATGATTTTTGCCGCCACCGTGGAGCATGCCAAAGAGATCTACGGCCTGCTGCCTGCCGGTGAAGCGGCGCTGATCACCGGCGATACCCCGAGCATCGAGCGCGATCAGCTGATTCAGGCGTTTAAAGCGCAAACTTTGCGCTATCTAGTAAACGTGTCAGTACTGACTACCGGCTTTGATGCGCCACATGTGGATCTGATTGCCATTTTGCGCCCGACCGAATCGGTGAGTTTGTACCAACAAATTGTCGGTCGCGGCCTGCGCCTTGCCCCCGATAAAGCCGATTGCCTCATTTTAGATTACGCCGGCAACCCGCACGATCTGTACACCCCCGAAGTGGGAAGCCACAAACCGGCCTCCGACAGCCAGCCGGTACAGGTTTTTTGCCCTGCCTGTGGTTTTGCTAACCAATTTTGGGGCAAGACAGACAGCGCCGGTCAGGTCATTGAGCACTTTGGTCGCCGCTGTCAGGGTTGGTTTGAAGACGACGATGGCGCTCGCGAACAGTGCGACTACCGTTTTCGCTTTAAAAGCTGTCCGCACTGCGGCGCAGAAAACGACATTGCCGCGCGCCGCTGCCAGCAATGCGATCAGGTATTGGTTGACCCAGACGATATGCTCAAAGCCGCCTTGAACCTGCGCGATGCGCTGGTACTGCGCTGCGGTGGCATGCACCTAGCAAGTGGCCAAGACAGTAAAGGGGAATGGCTGGATATCACCTATTTCGATGAAGACGGCGCGGATGTCAAAGAACGCTTCTATCTCAGCACCAGCGCACAGCGGCACGTGTTTACCCTGCACTTCCTGCGTCAACATCAGCGCGCGCCAGGCGTACCGTTGGCGTGGCAAAACGCCAGCGATATCTTAAAGCAACAAGACTTGCTGCGGCATCCCGACTTTGTGGTCGCGCGCCAGCAGGGAAAATACCTGAAGATCCGCGACAAAATCTTCGACTACCAAGGACGCTTTCGCAAAGCCCATGAGCTACGCGGTTAAACGCAAGACGATCATCAAGATCGTGCGCAAGGATCAACGAGGATCGTTTTTAGGCTGTTTCTGGGCAAAATGTCAGCTCTCGCGTTGCGTCAGCGCCACAACGCTGCCAGAACAAGGCGCTAACTGACAGATTCAATTTGCGGTCAGGGTATAATTTCGGTAAAATCCGCCCTCGTTTTACTCGGGTTTAATGCTGGGTCGCCTGCGTTAAGCCTTTAACTAACCTTAAGTGAGAAACAATAATGTTCACTTTCAACGCTGAAGTTCGTTCTGACAAAGAGCAGGGTAAGGGTGCGAGCCGCCGCCTGCGTACTGCTAACAAAATCCCTGCTATCGTTTACGGTGGCAACAAGCCAGCAGTATCTATCGTTCTGGACCACGACGCTATCATCAACGTGCAAAAGAATGACGCTTTCTACAACAGCGAACTGACTCTGGTTATCGCTGGCGAAGAAGTAAAAGTTAAAGTTCAGGCTATGCAGCGTCACGCGTTCAAGCCAAAAGTAACTCACATCGACTTCGTTCGCGCTTAATTTTTTTCGCGCTTCGACCGATGAAAAAAACGCCGCAATTGCGGCGTTTTTTGTTATCTATCATTTGTCGCTCAAGAAGAAGAGCCGCCACGGCGCTGCAGTTGATCACGCAGATTCGGTGGCGTGCCTTTGATCGTCAGGGTATCTGTTGTGGCATCCCAGTAAATACGCTCACCGAGTAGCAGAGCATCAAAGCTCAAGGTTATCCCACCGCCGCTGCCGGTAAATTTAGTCAGTTGGCGTAAAGTCGATCTGTCGGCTGGAAAG
>JBOFJM010000258.1:0-2317 GCA_051656825.1 Kluyvera sp. | reverse complement strand
CGGATCATTGCCAACGATCTTCCCGATGGGATCCGCACGATCCGCATTACCGAAACGCGCCTTAACTTGCCGGAAGTGACCACCGAAACAGACGTCGCCAGCCTACAACGTCATCTGCAAGGCGAACCGCTGGGGCAAGAAACGCCGTTAGCGCAAAAACGTATTGCGCCGGTTACCCCAGATAAAGCCGAGCAGGGCTGGTATATCGATAAATCGCGGTATGATTTCCACCTCGACCCGGTGTTGAGCCAGTCCATCGGCGGCCCGGAAAGTTTCTACATGTATCAGGTTGGCCTGATGGCAACCGCCGATTGGTGGGTCACCGACCATCTGCTGACCAGCGGTGGCCTGTTTGCCAATATCGCAAATAACTACGGCAATTTTAATTACACCAATCCCCCCAAAGACTCCGCGCTGCCGCGCGTGCGTACCCATATTCGCGAATATGTGGAAAACGACATCTACGTGAATAACCTACAGGCCAACTACTTCCAGTATCTTGGCAATGATTTCTACGGCCAGGTTTACGGCGGCTATCTTGAAACCATGTACGGCGGCGCGGGAGCCGAGGTGCTTTATCGGCCGGTTGATAGCCACTGGGCGGTGGGGGTGAACGCCAACTATGTGAAACAGCGTGACTGGCGCAGCGCGCAGGACATGATGAAATTTACCGATTACAGCGTGAAAACCGGCCATCTCACCGCCTACTGGACGCCGCCGTTTGCCGAGGATGTGCTGGTAAAAGCCAGCGTCGGGCAGTATCTGGCGGGGGATAAAGGCGGCACGCTGGATATCTCAAAACATTTCGACAGCGGCATTGTGGTTGGTGCTTACGCGACTATTACCAACGTGTCAGCGGATGAATATGGGGAAGGGGAATTTACCAAAGGCGTTTATGTGAATATCCCGATGGATCTCTTCTCATCCGGCCCAACTCGTAGCCGTGCGGTGGTTGGCTGGACGCCGCTGACGCGCGACGGTGGGCAGATGCTGGGGCGTAAATTTGAGCTTTACAGCATGACGGGCGATAAAAACCTGAACTTCCGCTAGCCGCCAACGCATTCTGGCTTCTCCTGATTCCATGCCGTAAAAATGGTCTGGAATAAAAGACAGCCAGAATGCGTTGTCATTCTTAATCAGTTCGTTATTTACCCCTTCGCAGGAAGAAAGGCTGTAACAGCATATTATCTTATAGCCTGAGGCGAATACGGCTGAGTTAGGATCGCCTTAGTGTGATACGTGTTTCACGTCATGCGATTGGGGCGGATTTTTATTTGCCGAACTGTCGGAAGGTGTCTTATGGATTACGCTGCCTAAATCACAGAATGGAATCTGCCATGCTGGAGCCTGATCACAATGTACAAAACATGACTCGCCCTGATGAAAGCACGCAAATGCCGGGTAGCTTATTGAAAGAAAAACCAGTAGACCTGCAATTTTTAGTTTCATGATAACCTCCAAATTTACGGTTACTGCTCTAATTTTCGGCACTAGAGAAACATTTTCCTCTATTTCGGCAAGAATTATCACATATATCTCTGCTAACAACTTCAACAAAATGTAAACAACTTATTGACATATATAAACTATCAGGTTTTTACCGGGGGCAGGGTGCAGGCCAGCCGAAGCGGGCGCAGATATTCAGGGGGCAAGAGGGAAGAAAAAACTAGATCCAGATCACGTTTTTACGCTATACAAGGATCCCGCCTCGCAGAAAAAGGTACCAACCATGACGCCATCATCCCGCCCACGCGTGGAGTTTATCGCCACCATTTTACAGGCCGTGCTCAATCTGGGGCTGCTTTGCCTGGGCGTGATTCTGATTGTTTTCCTCGGCAAAGAGACGCTGCATCTGGCGGATGTGCTGTTCGCGCCGGAACGCACCAGCAAGTATGAGCTGGTTGAAGGGCTGGTGGTTTACTTCCTCTATTTCGAATTTATCGCGCTGATTGTGAAGTATTTTCAGTCAGGGTTTCACTTCCCGCTGCGCTATTTTGTTTATATCGGTATCACCGCGATTGTGCGCCTGATAATCATCGACCATAAATCGCCGATGGATGTGCTGATTTATTCTGCCGCCATTTTGCTGCTGGTGATTACGCTGTGGTTGTGCAACTCCCAACGGCTGAAGCGCGAGTAGCAACGCCACCACAAAGCCTGATGGCGCTGCGCTTATCAGGCCTACGCGGGTTTGTACGCCAATGTAGGCCGGATAAGGCGTTTACGCCGCCATCCGGCAATAGCGGGTTACGCCCATGCCATCCCAGATCACAGGCAAAAAAAGGCGCTCCGTAGAGCGCCAAACAGTCATAAGTTA
>JBOFJM010000257.1:0-2550 GCA_051656825.1 Kluyvera sp. | reverse complement strand
AATGCCGTTATCCGCAGTGTTACCGGTGCTCATGTGCTGGGTAAAGTTGATGTTGTCATTGGCGAAACGGCCCAGCGACGGCATCTGTTTTTCAAAGCGCGAGTAGTTCAGCCCATCCACCGTTATCAGCAGCACGTTTTTGCCCGTGCCCATGTCACGATAACGCAATTGGCTCAGCGGATACTGAACGGTAACGGCTTCAGGATCGCCTTGTTCCACCAGACGGCGCTGATAATCTTGCGCGTCCAGCAGGCCGTGTTTTACAAGGAAACGGCGCGCCGTCATCGGATACGAGAGCGGCAGGTTGGCACGCTGCATGGTAATAGGGCGATAGAAGTTGGCATCGGCCCAGATATACATCACGTGTGAGGCGATAAATGAAGCGAAGAAAAACCACGCCACTGGGCGCGCGTAGTGACGGCGGCGCGTCAGGCTACGGAGCTTCTGCCAGCTCCAGGTGGCGAACAGCATCTCGATAAGCAAAATAACCGGAACGCTGATAAACATCAGCTGCCAGTCACGCGCCATCTCGTTTTGATCGGGGTTAACCACCAGTTCCCACACCACCGGATTCAGGTGCAGGTGGAAGCGAGTGAAGACCTCGCTATCGATAAGTAATAGCGTCATGCCCGCCGTCGCCAAAATGGCTGACAGCACGCGCATCAAGCGCTGGGACATGACGATAAAGGTGAGAGGGAACAAGATCAGCAAATAGGCGGAGAACACCAGGAAGCTGAAATGCCCGACAAGGCTAATATAGGAGAAAATGCGTCCCGTAAGCGTCGTCGGCCAGTCGGCGACAAAAAGATAGCGACTACCGAGCACCATGGCCAACAGCATGTTGAACAGGGCAAACCAGTGCCCCCAGCTAACCATCTGGGAGACTTTTTCTCGATAAGGCTGACGATGTGTCACCATAAACTGTTGCTTGTACCTTTAGTGCGCAGAATCGCTGTTAATAGAAGACTGTAGCGCCTGTGCGAAAGAACGTGCGATAGCCTGGCGTTGTGCCGGAGCCACGCTGCTGTTAATCAGGTTGGTCACCATATTCCCCAGCACCATCAACGACAGGTCGGTCGGGGTTTTATGTTGTTCCAGCACGTTGGCCAGCTCACTCAGCAGTTGTTCAACGTGTTCATCACTATAGCGGGATTGTTGTGGCATAAATCGAAATCTGTCTATTCATCAAAGGGCAGTATATTACCGTAGCAGCAGCTTTTTTTCCGCTTTTTTTCAGCGTAACGCGTTATCCTTTCGCCATTATCGTGCTGCGACTGCAGTAATGTGTGAGTTGCACTGTGGCATCGGGGGTGGTTGAATACACCCGATCTTAAAGGAGAGTTTAACATGAGTCTGGATATCGACCAGATTGCTTTGCATCAGCTTGTCAAACGCGACGAGCAAAATCTCGATGTGGTGCTGCGCGACACGCTGCTGGAGCCGACTGCACCGGTCGAAGAGATGATGGCTGAGCTGCATCGGGTATATAGCGCAAAAAACAAAGCGTACGGTCTGTTTACCGAAGAAAGTGAACTGGCACAGGCGTTGAAATCGCAGCGTCAGGGCGAAGACGATTTTCTGGCGTTCAGCCGGGCGGCGACAGGGCGTCTGCGCGACGAACTGGCGAAATACCCGTTTGCTGACGGCGGTATTGTCCTGTTCTGCCATTACCGTTATCTGGCGGTGGAATACCTGCTGGTGGCGGTGCTGAACAACCTGAGCAGTATGCGGGTAAATGAACAACTGGATATCAGCTCGACCCATTATCTGGATATTAATCATGCCGATATCGTGGCTCGAATCGACCTGACCGAGTGGGAAACCAACCCAGAATCGACGCGTTACCTGACTTTCCTGAAAGGGCGTGTTGGGCGTAAAGTTGCCGATTTCTTTATGGATTTCCTCGGCGCAAGCGAAGGGCTGAATGCCAAGGTGCAAAACCGTGGTCTGCTGCAAGCGTTAGATGATTTTGCCGCTGAAGCGCAGCTCGATAAAAACGAACGCCAGAACGTGCGTAAGCAGGTTTACGACTACTGCAATGAGCAGCTTCAGGCGGGCGAAGAAATTGAGCTAGAGTCGCTGTCTAAAGAGTTATCCGGCGTCAGCGAGGTCAGTTTCAGTGAGTTTACCGCTGAAAAAGGCTATGAGCTGGAAGAGAGCTTCCCGGCGGATCGCAGCACTTTGCGTCAGTTGACGAAATTTGCCGGTAGCGGCGGTGGCTTGACGATTAATTTCGACTCCATGCTGTTGGGCGAGCGCATTTTCTGGGATCCCGCGACCGATACGCTGACCATTAAAGGTACGCCGCCAAACCTGCGCGATCAGCTTCAACGTCGGACATCCGGCAAGAGCTAAGTCTTGATTCTTGCTAAAGCCCGTTCTCGATAGGGCGGGCTTTTTTTATGTCGCCAACAGCGTGTCGAAGGCGAAATAAAAACGTCAGGCATAATAAATATCCTCCGGCATAGCCGGAGGTTTTTCTGATGCGCCTATAAGGCTCTCTTACCAGCCGCGCCCTAACAGGCGCATACGATCTGACATTTGCATCAG
>JBOFJM010000256.1:0-6153 GCA_051656825.1 Kluyvera sp. | reverse complement strand
TGCAACCTGTACCCCCATACCGACCTGGGAGCCAGCGAATACATCGGCAAAAGCAACTGAGCCAGACTTAAAGCCAACGGTCTGGGAGTTCGCGATGTTGTTTCCGACAACATCAAGAGCTTGTGATGCGGCGTTTAATCCGCTTAGACCTTGTGAAAAACTCATATTTAATTTTCTCGTAAACTAAGAAATAAAATAAAACCTGATTATTCAATCAGATAAATTTCACCCAACGAGGCGCTGCCATCGATACCAAACTGCAGTACCGCGCCCTGTTGACTAAACGAAACGCTGTCCACTTTGACTTTCTTGAGTGCAACCACTTCCGGCGCATTGCCGCTTTCATTCGTAGCGGTGAAGGAAACTTTGAATTTGCCGTCTGCGATTTGGGTAGGGTCTGAAGGTTGGAAGTTTGTCAGATCGTCCATCGTGTACTGGTGGACGCCGGCTTTGACATTTTTCAACTCGCCGGTGTAGGCGTTACCCGCATCATCAGTGAACGTGACCGTCATTTTGTCGGTATCGTTGTTAACCGAGAATCCGAAACTCTTATTGCCACCCTCAGCGTTAGAAACCGTTGGCGTACCTTCAACCAGCACATGGTGTCCAACCCAGTCAGCCGCATTCATCTGCTGCATACTGGAAACCAGCGTGCCGACGCTGTTCAGCGTGGTGTTAAGCTGCTGTACACCAGAAGCGGTGTTGAACTGTGCCAACTGTGTGGTCAGCTGGTTGTTGTCCATCGGGTTGGTGGGATCCTGGTTCTGCATCTGCGCAACCAGCAACGTCATGAAGTTGTTATACAAATCTTCTGAGCTTGTCCCCGTGGTTCTGGAGGTAGACGCATCCCTTGTCGAATTATTTTGTGTAACGGGAGAAACAGACATATCTCGTACCTTATTGACCCAGAGTAAGTGTCTTTAACATCAATGATTTGGCGGTGTTCATCACTTCAACGTTTGCCTGATAGCTGCGGGAAGCGGAGATGGTATTGACCATTTCGCTCACCACATCAACGTTAGGCATGTGTACGTAGCCTTTCTCATCCGCCAGTGGATTCGACGGTTCATAAACCAAACGATCCGGGCTTGCGCTTTCAACGACATCGCTAACTTTGACGCCGCCAATTTCCTGCCCTGGCGCGTTGTTTACCTTGAAGACAACCTGTCGAGCGCGATAAGGCTGACCATCTGGCCCAGCAATACTGTCGGCATTTGCCATATTGCTGGCGCTAACGTTAAGACGTTTTGATTGGGCGGCCATTGCTGAGCCTGAAATATCGAAAATACTGAATAAGGACATATCACCTATTAACCCTGACCAATGACACTCATCATGCCTTTAATTTGAGAGTTAAGAATTGCCAGACTTGACTGATACTTCACATTATTATCAGCAAAGTTAACTCGCTCACGATCCATATCCACCGTATTACCATCCGCACTCGGCTGGTCTGGGACGCGATATAACAACTCCCCATTCCCTATTGCCGCAGCGTGGGCTGGAATATGCTTACCTGACGTGAGAGCTAAACTTAACCCACCGTGGTTGCTCTTTTCCTGATTAACGGCTTTTTTCAACTGTGTTGAAAAATCAATATCTCTTGCCAGATAGCCGGGTGTATCAGCATTTGCTATATTGGAAGCAAGAATACTCTGCCGTTTATTTAGCAAACTTAACGCCTGTTGCTGAAAACGTAGTTCGCCATCAAGCTTATCGATCACCGCGCCCCCCTTGAAGTAGAAATTTTATTGAGATTATTCTAAGAGCAATAGCGTAAAATCTATACTTTAAAAACGAGACAAAATTCGCCCTAATTTAAGAGCTGTATTTAATATGTAAAAGAATCTCAAATTAACCGCCACAAATAGCGACACAGATGACACCATTTAGACGCTTAGCAAAGATGCATCCTGATATACAATTTCACTAAAATCTCATTTCTTTTTTTTGTGTGGCAGAATAAATAATTAAGGTGATTTGCTCATGCGTCCACGTTTTCATGCACCCCGAAAAATATGGCTTTGTTTCGCCATCATGGCATGGTCGCCCATATTACAAGCCGCCCCCGATCTCCTCTCACAGATAACCAGCGCCGTTACCTCAAATCTCAAACAGAGCGCTGATTATCCTATTAAGCAAACGGTCAACATCCTTACCGCTGAACAAAAATTGAGTGGGCTATGCCCAAACCCCGTCATCACGCTGAGCGGAAATGACCAACGGCTGACGGGGAAGCGCAGCGTTATCGCGCAATGCGGCACAAAAAGGACATTCATCCAGATAGCCATCCAGGCGGAAGGAACCTGGTGGTCGGCTGCGCGGGCCATTAAACCCGGTAACATGATTCAGCACGATGATATTCGCCCCCACACTGGCTCCCTGGACAGGCTCCCGGCAGACGTGGTACTCAGCCCGCAGGAAATCATTGGCCACGTTCCTACCCGCCTGATTATTCCGGGCAAACCGCTGACCAAAAATCAACTCCGTAAAAATTGGATTATCGTCTCAGGACAGAAAGTGGACGTTATCGCCAAAGGGGCGGGCTTTCAGATACATACCAGTGGTAAAGCGATGACCAATGCGACGGAGCATGACAAACTGCGGGTACAAACCGCTACTGGACAAATTTTGACCGGGACGGCAACCGGTGCGGGTCAGATAGTGATAAATATGAGCCGCTAGCTTTAGTTATTCTGCAACGAACCGATTCTATAGATATGGGTATAGATAAAATCGCTTTTATTGTTGAGGATTATGATGAGTATTAACCGTACAGAACCGACGTCAGCTATTATTGCTACCAGCCAAACTCAACAAGATTTAAGAATGAGTGCCAAAAGTCGAGTCGCTGATACCACCACTGCAACCGACAATGCGAACGTGGGTACGAAAGTACAGTTCGGCTCTTTAGCGCAAAAAATTCTGGCGGATGACTCCCAGGATATTGATACCGATCGCGTAGCTAAAATCAAAGCGCAAATGGATGCAGGAACGCTGGAGTTTGATTACGACAAAATTGCCCATGCGCTGGTGCAAAACATCTTACAATCTGATTACTAATTAACTCTTACTATGAAATATCTTCTCTTTACTTTAGATAAAATTTTTAATTCGATGGTTGAGCTTGAAGTATTGCTAAAAGAGGAGGTTAAGCAACTTAGCGGCCCACAGATTAACCCGATATCGTTGCAGATTATCTCAGACACAAAAAGTAAGTTATTGGCAACTATTGAACATTATGACAACTTGCGTAAAGAGCAAGAGGCCGAATTAGGTATTGCAGCACCTTACGCTGTACATACCGAATTCAAGCTCTTATGGGGGCAAATAGTTACACAGATTAAACAGTCTAACTATTTGAACCAAAGCGTGTATAGCTTGTTAGATATTCATATGCAGAAAATGAGTAATATAAAAGAGCTGGTCAATAAAACAGGTGTGAATACCTCACTTTATGGTTCATCCGGTCATTCAGATAATCATACAGCGGGGAAAGTTTACAATATCAGCATCTGACACTCCCTGATGCGTAAGGCTGCCAGGGCGGATGCATCAGTTCGGTGAGGCAATAAAGATGCCTCACGTCCACCCCTTTACTACCGAAATGCGGATATAAAGGGGTGGGCGTGACAAGCGTAATCTGAAATCAATTTCCGGTCGTTCCGACTACATACGTCACTGCCCAAGTGGCTCCCCGTCTTCAAACTCACGGCAAATTAACCTAACGCTCTCGGTCGGGATTGGCTCCTGAGTCAGGCCACACCAGGGATGCCCATTCTGCTGCTGATGAAAGCGACAAAAGCGACACTCGCCGAACAGCCTGGCCCCCTGATTTTTCTGCATAGTCCGAAGATGCGCCAGAAAAACGCTTTTCAGTTGTTCTTGCGAGAACGGTAACAAGTCCCATTGTGCCGACTGGGTTTCCTGTATGGCATCCTGCATGACGTTGCTCGCTTTGTCCGTCAGAAGCAGATGAATAACCCGCTTGTCCCTGCCGTCATTTTCTTTCTTTATCCAGCCTTCGCTTTCCAGTTTATTCAGCGATTGCGATACCGTGCCTTTGGTCAGCCCCAGGTATTCCGTGGTCGCCGCTGGTGTATTGGAATACCCATTGCATTGCCTGAGATAGCACAGGATTTGCACCCAGGTTGTCGGCAGCCCTTTCAACTGTGGATGACGATAAAGGCTGCCCATTTGCAGGCTCACCAGTCGTTCAAGAATATCAAAGAGTGTCACAGTAACCTGCCCTTACTTGCCGGGACGAGCCAGATCAACATTGTCCCGACCTCGTGCGATGGTATGTATTTTTAAATGGTATCGATTCAAAACAATGTTGACAACTCTTTCGACTCAAGAGTAGATTGATTGTATCGAATCGACACAATCATAATTCACAAGGAGAGTTACCATGAGTAAAAAAGCCGTTTTCTTTCATGCAGGTTGCCCGGTATGCGTAGATGCAGAACAACAAATCGCGCTGGCACTCGATCCGGCCCAGTACACGGTTGAAATTGTGCATCTTGGCGACGATAAAGCGCGTGTGGCTGAAGCGGTCAAGGCTGGCGTGAAATCCGTTCCGGCGCTGGTACTGGACGGCAGCATTCCGTTGCACATCAATTTTGGTGCGTCTATCGAAGACCTGCTGTAAGGATAAAAATGAAGCGTCTTGCTATGGTGTTAGCTATGGCTTTCACCACAACGGCGAGCGCTCATGGTAATGAATCCCACCAGGGCGGCCAAAACTAAAGCCGACATGCTGACGCTGCCGGACCAAATGAACCCGCCGCTGATAATAACCCGCACTCAGGTGCGGGTTCTGGAGTTAACATGAATAAGATTCGCCACCCGCGAGCACCTGCTCTGGCCATTGAACGCTGGTTTAATACCCCACAGCCGATAACCCTGGAATCACTGCGCGGCAAGGTCGTGGTGATGGAGTCATTTCAGATGCTGTGCCCTGGCTGTGTTTCCCACGGTCTACCGCAGGTTTCACGCGTTTACGCCCTGTTTCCACAGGATAAAGTGGCCGTTATCGGGCTGCACACGGTGTTCGAGCATCACGATGTTATGACCGAGCGGGCGCTGGAAACCTTTTTGTCAGAATACAGAATCCCGTTCCCCGTCGGCGTGGACATGGCGTCACCGGACAGTGATATTCCTCTGACCATGCAGGCCTACGCGATGCGCGGCACGCTGACGCTAATTGACCAGCAGGGTTACATACGCCAGCAATATTTTGGTCAGGTAGACGATCTGGCGCTGGGCGCGGAAATAGGCGCATTGTTGGCTGAATCACTGTCAGCGCCTCAGAAAGAGTCTGTCGCATCCGGCTGTAGCGATGGTCAGTGCGCGCTGTAAGAATCGGAAGGTATTACAGTATTTTCTGATATCAAGATATGACACCTGATGTCCAGTTCTCTCTGGCAGGTTGCACTGGCAGCATGGCCCACAGTGGCTGGCTGCCGGATAACGCGCGCAATACGGGCGTAACTCAGCTCAACAGCGGCGCTCTGTCCCTGTTATAAATACACATATCCTCTTACGTTGTTGTTTTTTTCTGCTCCTTCGCCTAGGTTAAAATATCCGCAGTTTTTTTACGCATATTTCTTAAACGGATAAAAAAGATGACTCGGTATAATACTAAAATGCTGGCAGGTTCACTGGTTGCCGCTCTGCTTGTCTTGGGTAGCGCTGCACAGGTTGCGCAGGCTACGGAACAGGGGCATCAGCGCCGTGAAGCCCGTGATACGCGACAAGATGCCCGCCGGGATGCTCGTCAGGATAAGCGTAAATGCGTGGTGAGTAACGATAAGAGCAATCAGGATTGTCGTCAGGACAAGCGTCAGGATAAGCAGGACGGACGCCAGGAAGCCCGCGATATTAAATATTAATACGGCTGACGGCGGCATAAGCCAGAGATGGTGATGGAAAAAACCCAGCCAATGGCTTAATGCTTGTCAGTTAAGCGCCACATTCCGTTCACCTGATGTTTTGTAGAACATGAAGCCGCTGTTCCTGTGAACGGGTCAAGGGGGACTGCCGAGTCCCCCTTGACAATCCCTGCGGCCCCGCAGGGAAATCGGTGCTTCGCACTGCGCTCGCCTGCGAAATCCAGCCTGCGGCACGGCGAAACTCGACTTCCTGTCTCGG
>JBOFJM010000255.1:0-1526 GCA_051656825.1 Kluyvera sp. | reverse complement strand
AAACAGGCTGGTGAGCAAGATCCAATAGCCGTGTTGCAGCCCGGTAAACTGAATAAAGGCGTAGCCTGCGCACAGAACCAGTGACATGCGCACTGCATGGCGAAAGAGGGCCGACTCTGGCGACATGTTGCGGCTCAGGCGCGAACGAATATCGGCAAAACCGTGCAGGCTGTCATCTGCCAGCAGCGTTTCAGTTTCGCTTCTGGCCTGCGACTGTAGCTGTTCAGATTCAATTGTCGCGAGCTGGGCGTCAATCGCCCGTAGGTTGTTGAGCAAGAAACCCAGCGCTTTTATCTGCTCCGGTGCGACACCGCTGGCGCGTACGCGATCCAATGCGGCATCCAGGTGGGTAAAGGCGCGTTCAAAACGGGCATCATGTTGGTAAGGTGTACGTAACAGTACGGCTTTCGCCAGATCCTGGCAGGCCATCGACTGCATCGACAATAGGCGCTGAAAGCGGAACATCACATCGCTATAGCGGAAGCTATCACGCAGTGACTGATACTGGATGTGCGAAGAACTGGCGCGTTCGTGAATATCCTGAGCCACGAAATAGTAGTGCAGCGTTCGTCGCGTACTGCGCTGACCACGGTCGCCACGCAGACGAGTTAACAGCGAAACCTTGGTTTGGTTCAGCGTCGCCATCAATTGCCCGTTTGCCAGCGCCAGTTCATATAAAGGTGCCTGGTTTTCATCGTCGAGATCCGGGGCAAACAGGCGCGATTTTAGCTCAAGGTAGCGAGCGAGCTGTTCATAGCTGCGCGCCAGGTTATCCTGGAGTGGTCGAATAGGGAAAATCAAGTGCCCAGTCAGCGTCAGCACGTTATACCAGACGGCTCCAGCAATCAGCAGTAACGGCTGTTGATACCAGTGGGAATAGAGCGAAACCCCGAGCATGGTGTAAATGGCAATCAGCAGCGCACCAAAGGCGATGGTTGCGTAACGCTGCCCTAACCCGCCCAACAATATAAAGCCGACGGTGGAGACGGTTAACCCTAACGCGAACAGCCACGGCCACGGGAATAGGAGTTCTACTGAGGTTGAGGCGATGAAAAAACAGATAAGCGTAATGACGAGGTTGCGTAACCGCCCGGTCAGGCGGTCGTCGAGATCGGTCAACGCGGCGGCAACCACCCCCAGCGTTAACGGAATAGTCAGTTTCGCATCACCCAGCCACCAGGGAAGGGCCGTTGTGCCCACCAGGGCGATAAATATTCTGGCGTTATATAACCAGGCGCTGTTCAAGGTATAGCGGCGAATCAGGGGGCTTAGCATGTCAACAAGTCGTCCTGATTACTGGAAGCGGCGGCGGGCATTGGCATCACGCGCGGCGCGCGCAACCTCGACAGGAACCACACGGCGGCCTACAGGCCACAGGGCGATGGCGGCAATTTTGAAGTTCGCAATGCCGACCGGGATACCAATAATGGTCAGGCATTGGGCAATCCCCGCCATGATGTGCGTTATGCACAGCCACCAACCGAACAGCACGAGCCACACAATATTGAGCAATGTGCCACCCGCGT
>JBOFJM010000254.1:0-3077 GCA_051656825.1 Kluyvera sp. | reverse complement strand
CGGGTAGCGCGAAAGCATGGTTTGCGCTTCCGGAATACGCACGGTATCGAGCATTTTTTTGGCTTCGCCGAGCGCCTCTTCTCGCCCTAAGCCCTGGTGCAAACGGATAGACTCCGCAATCTGCTCGCCGATGGTAAACACCGGATTGAGCGAGGTCATCGGCTCCTGGAATATCATCGCGATATCCGCACCGCGCACACCACGCATCTGCGCGGACGTCTGCTCTTGTAGCTCGATAACCTCACGATTGCGCCGCCGTAGCAGCATCGAATCACAGCTTAGCAAGTCTGGCGACTGTTCAAGCAGCCGCATCAATGCCAGCGCCGTCACCGACTTCCCCGAACCGGACTCCCCCACAATCGCCAACGTCTCGCCACGGTTAAGGTGGAAAGAGAGCTGATGGACCGCGCGAACGGTTTGCAAGTCCTGGCGAAATGCCACGTTCAGGTTCTGAACGCTCAGCACCTGCGAGGCATCAAGTTCTGCGCAATGCGGCACGGCGGCTCCTTTTTATTCCCGATAAATCCCGATAGTGGGCGTATCACCGGCATAAGCCCAGGCGCGATACATCCCTTCACTGTTAAACGGCAGCACCACGTTACCTTCGCGATCGATAGCAATCGCCCCGCCGCTACCGCCTAACGCGGGCAGTTTTTCCATTACCACGCGCTCGCAGGCTTCCAGCAAACTCAGGTTGCCGTACTCCATTAATGCCGCGATATCGTAGGCCGCCAGCGTGCGCATAAACACTTCGCCAGTGCCCGTGCAGGACACCGCTACGCTGGCGTTATTGGCATAACAGCCAGCGCCCACCAACGGGCTATCGCCCACGCGGCCCGGAAGTTTGTTAGTCATCCCACCGGTCGAGGTCGCGGCGGCCAGGTTGCCGTTCACATCCAGCGCCACCGCGCCTACCGTGCCCATTTTCTGCTGTTCATCAAGCGGCGGAGCGTTGTGATCGAGAATAAACTCGCCGTTCTCACGCGCCTGTTGTAGTTGCTGATAACGTTCGTCGGTGGAAAAGAGCGTGTTTTCCACTCGCGCCATCCCTTCGGCGTGGGCAAATTTCTCCGCCCCTTCGCCAATCAGCAGGACGTGTGGGCTGCGCTCCAACACCAGCCTTGCCGCCAGCACCGGATTACGCAGATGTTTTACCCCCGCCACCGCGCCCGCCTGGAGTGAATACCCATCCATCACGCACGCGTCCAGCTCGTGGGTTTCGTCAGCGGTAAACACCGAGCCAATTCCGGCGTTAAACAGCGGGCACTCCTCAAGCTGGCGCACCGCTTCGGTAACCGCATCCAGCGCGCTAGCACCGGAGGCCAGCATTCCTTGCACGCTTTCGACAATCTCGGAAAGCGCAGTGACATATTCGCATTCTTTTTCGGCACAAAGATGGCGACGACTGATCGCCCCCGCGCCGCCGTGAATCGCAATAACAGCCTTGCCCATTAAGTGTTTCCTTACCTCATTTTCTCTATAGATATCATTATAGTGGCATTGCGCCTATATCAATTTCGAATATAGAAATAGCCTACGGTGATGTATAGCCAGAATCGCTAAAATTGCCCTGGTATCGGCCTCGCTACACCACAGGTGGCATACAGTCTGCGGGGCTTTTCTGCCATAATGGGCGGATTCGAATGTTTCCCGCAGGAGTAACTCATGGATTTTACCGCTGGATTGATACCGCTTGATACCGCACTGACGCAGATGCTTGATCAAATCACCCCACTGCAAGAGAGCGAGTCAGTGCCGCTGTTGCAGGCATTTGGTCGCATTAGCGCAAGCGATATTGTCTCTCCGTTGGATGTTCCGGGTTTTGATAACTCGGCAATGGATGGCTACGCGGTACGTTTAGCCGACCTGGCCGCCAATACGCCGCTGGGCGTGGCGGGTAAAGCGTTTGCCGGACAGCCATTCCACGGTGAATGGCCGGCAGGAACCTGTGTACGGATTATGACCGGTGCGCCGGTTCCTGCGGGGTGCGATGCGGTGGTGATGCAGGAAGAAACCGAGGAAACCGCCGCCGGTATTCGTTTCACCGCCGCAGTTAAGCCGGGGCAAAATATTCGCCGTCGCGGTGAAGACATCGCCAACGGCGCGGTAGTATTCCCGGCGGGGACGCGCCTCACCGTCGCCGAACTACCGGTGCTGGCATCTCTTGGTATTGCCGAAGTGGCCGTGGTGCGCAAAATCCGCGTGGCGCTGTTCTCTACCGGCGATGAGCTGCAACTGCCGGGCCAGCCGCTGGGCGATGGACAAATTTACGATACTAACCGCCTGGCGGTGCATCTGATGCTTGAGCAGTTGGGCTGCGAGGTGATTAACCTCGGGATTGTTCGCGATGACCCAGAGCAATTGCGCCAGACCTTTATTAAAGCCGACCAGTTAGCCGATGTCGTGATTAGCTCCGGCGGCGTGTCTGTCGGTGAAGCTGACTACACCAAAACGATTCTCGACGAGCTGGGTGAAATTGGCTTCTGGAAGCTGGCGATTAAGCCGGGCAAACCGTTCGCATTCGGCAAACTTAGCCATAGCTGGTTCTGCGGCCTGCCGGGTAACCCGGTGTCTGCGGCGCTAACCTTCTATCAACTGGTGCAGCCGCTGCTGGCAAAACTGAGCGCCAGCACCCACGACACCCAGGCGCCGCGTCTGCGAGCGCGCACCACCGACAAACTGAAAAAATCGCCAGGGCGTCTTGATTTCCAGCGCGGCCTGCTTTCGCGCGATGCCGACGGCAATCTGACGGTTTCCAGTACTGGGCATCAGGGTTCGCATATTTTCAGCTCCTTTAGCCAGGGTAACTGTTTTATCGTGCTGGAGCGCGATCGCGGTCACGTCGAAGCCGGTGAATGGGTGGAAGTGGAGCCGTTCAACCATTTGCTGGGTGGCCTGTAATGGCCGCCGAGTTAAGCGATGCCGAGATGCTGCGCTATAACCGGCAAATCATCCTGCGCGGGTTTGATTTCGACGGTCAGGAACGGCTGAATGCGTCTCGCGTGCTGATGGTCGGGCTGGGCGGTTTAGGCTGTGCGGCGGGGCAATATCTGGCTGCGGCAGGCGTTGGGCAGCTT
>JBOFJM010000253.1:0-2537 GCA_051656825.1 Kluyvera sp. | reverse complement strand
TAGTCGCTGTATTGCCACAGCTCGGCTACCGTGTGCTGGCGGAAAAACGCCGGTGAGGCTTTTTTGCTGGTGGTTTCCCAGGAAACCGCTTTGACACCGTTCTCGCACAGCTCCATCGAGGAACGGTGCTCAGGATCAGGCCACGCACAGCCGGGGCAGTCAAAGCCTTGAGTCTGGTTCATCCTGAACATGGCGATAATGTCGCGCGCGACGGCTTTTTGTGAAAATACCGATGCGGCAACCGCTTTTACTGCGCCCCATCCCCCTGCTGGCCCTTGATAGTCGCCAATTCCCGGAACACTCTTACGCATCTCAACCGCTTATTCAGTGCAAAATTTTCATGCCGATACGGTAGCAATTTCGCTGCGCTATTGATTTCCCCTTGACGGAGTACAGGCGGCCTACACTCAACGGATTAGACAATCGCGCCTGCAAGGAGCATAGCGGTGTGCGGGAGGGATAGGCTCCGCGCCAGGGCTGACACGGAGCAAGAAGGAGAGTTACAGCGATTTAGCCAACCGCTCGACGGCGGTAACCAGCCCGTCTTGCGATACCGTGGAGTAGGATAAACGCAGAGTGCGGCGGTCTGGGTTGTCGTTATAAAACGCTTCACCCGGCACGTACACCACGCCGTTTTCCAGCGTTTTTTGCAACCATTGCAGGGTATCGAACGGGTAGCGGAAGCGCGCCCACAGGAACATTCCGCCCTGCGGACGGCTGAACTCCAGATGCTCACCGAGGCGGCTTTCCAGCGCGTCAGCCAGCGCATCGCACTTCTTACGGTAATCTTCGCGGATAAGCGCAATCTGGCTTTCCAGGCGGTTCATCGCCAGATATTCAGCGGTTATCACCTGCGACAGCATATTGGTGTGCAGGTCGGTGGCCTGTTTCACGATAACCGACTGCTGCGCCAGCCATTCCGGCATCACTATCCAGCCAATGCGCATCCCCGGCGCGAGTATTTTCGAGAAGGTCGAGGTGTAGACCACCTGATCTTCACAGCCTAACGCCATCGCATGTTGATACAGCGGGCGGCGCACGTCGTCGGTAAAGCTGATTTCACCGTACGGGTCGTCTTCAATAATGACGAAATCATGCTGTTTTGCCAGTTCAACCAGCCGACGGCGGCGGGAGTCGCTCAGCGTTTTACCGCCAGGGTTACCGAAAGTAGGAACGATATATACCGCTTTGATACGCGTCGTCGCCAGCCGCTCGGCTAACTGCTCCACCAGCATCCCGTCATCGTCGGTATCAACGCTGAGGATATTGGCCTGCGCCAGTTGGAAAACCTGCAATGCCGCCAGATAGGTCGGACGTTCAACCACGATGGTATCGCCCGGATCGAGCAGCGTGCGCGCAACAATATCCAGCGACTGCTGTGAACCCGAGGTGATGTACACCTGGCTTGCCAGGCAGGCTACGCCACGCGCCTGACACAGTTCGCTCACGGCCTGACGCAGCGGCGGGTGGCCTTCGGTCAGCCCATACTGGAACGCGTCGTTAAAACGGGTGCTCATCGTTTTCTGTACCGCCAGCGCCAGCCCTTCGGTATCAAACAGCTCTGGCGCAGGAATACCGCCGCCAAGAGAGATAACACCGGGGAGTTTACTGTGCTTGAGGAGTTCGCGGACGGCAGAAGGTTTACGTTCACCCGCGCGCACGGCGAGTCGCCGATCGTGCATGTTATGTTCCTTTTTCGGTCTAGTTTTTAGGTGTTACTGGCGGGAGCACTCCCGCCGTTATGACTTAACGCTTATCTTTAATCACTATCAGCGGCTCGATATCGCTCTCTTTTTTAATCACCAGAGAATCATCGCCGCGCAGGCAAGTACCGCCATAGTTACCGCCAACGGTGAAGGTGCAGACCTGGATATATTTCCCGGCGACGTTCGGCAAACACCACAACTGTTGGTAAATATTTTTGCGATCGACAAACTTACCGCTGGTTTGATCCAGCAGGCCATCATGGTGGCTAACCAGGTCGATATTGCTGCCGCAGCGCCCTGAAATAGGCTTAACGGCATAACCGGTTTTCGCCAGCGCGTCGTTGATTTCAAAGTCGGTATCCAGCAGATACGGGTGGTTCGGGAACAGCGACCACAACACAGGCAGAATCGCTTTGTTGCCGGGAATCACCGTCCACAGCGGCTCAAAGACCATCACTTCCGGGCGCAGCAGGACATCTATCAGGCGCACTTCGTTATTCGGATGACCGGTGCGAATGGGCACTGCCGCGTATTCGTCCTCGCTGACTTCGCGCACCTGTTCAATGGCGGTTTCCCACGCCCAGGTTTTCCAGACGCAGTTCACCAGCCGACCGTCGCCGTCAATCAACTGCCCAGCGGCATCCCAGCGGAGTTCGTCAAGGCCATGCAGAATTTTGCACTCAAACCCTGCCTGAGTGATGGCGCGCTGCATAAACTGTGCGTGGTAATCTTCTTCCAGATCTTTGTCTTGCATGATGTGCACGAACGGCCTTGCGAGGCTGTGTTTCCACGCGCCTACCAGCTCATTTAGCAAGTCATCTGCCGGGTTAT
>JBOFJM010000252.1:0-23984 GCA_051656825.1 Kluyvera sp. | reverse complement strand
CGGCGTGGTCTTCTTCTGCGTGGTTAATGATGATGTAGTCGATGTCGGCAAGGTCGATTTCACCGCGCAGGTTTTGCACGAATTCACGGCTGAATTTATGATCGACGGTATCAATCAGCACATTTTTTTCTTCACGAATCAGATAGCTGTTGTAGCTGCTGCCACGCAGTGTTTTGTATTCCGTACCGTGGAAATCACGCACTTCCCAATCACGTTGGCCAACCCAATGAATGTTGTTTTTAACCAGAATAGACATAGCAACCTCAATCAATAATTCAGTGTTTCTCAAAAAGATGTATTGCTTATTGCAGGTAGTGCGCCAACTTTTTAATTTATTGATTTGTATGGTTTTAATTGTTTTTATGCTATTTTGAATTGTCAAAATGACTATGCTTTTTATTGTCAATATGACACTATGCATTGTCAAAATGACTGTGAGGTTGCTATGAGCTTTTCCGTGAATGTGCTGGCAGGGATCGCCATTGAATTACAACGCGGAGTGGGGCATCAAGACCGTTTCCAACGGCTGATAACCACGCTACGCCAGGTGCTGGAGTGCGACGCTTCGGCGCTGCTGCGTTATGAGGCGCGGCAGTTTATTCCGCTCGCCATCGACGGGCTGACGCAGGATGTCCTGGGCCGCCGTTTCACGCTGGAAGGCCATCCTCGGCTGGAGGCGATTGCTCGCGCTGGTGACGTGGTGCGTTTCCCCGCCGATAGCGACCTGCCAGATCCTTACGATGGTTTAATCCCCGGGCATGAAAGCCTGAAGGTTCACGCGTGTATTGGGCTGCCGCTGTTTGCCGGACAAAACCTGATTGGCGCCTTGACGCTGGATGGCATGTCACCGGATCAATTCGATGTCTTTAGCGACGAAGAACTCAGGCTGATTGCGGCGCTGGCTGCCGGGGCGCTGAGCAATGCGCTGCTGATTGAACAACTGGAAAGCCAGAATATGCTGCCAGGCTCCGTCAGTAATTTTGAGCAAATTAAAGCGACGCAGATGATTGGCCTGTCGCCGGGTATGGCGCAGCTCAAAAAAGAGATTGAGATTGTTGCCGCTTCTGACCTGAACGTGCTGATAAGCGGTGAAACCGGCACAGGGAAAGAGCTGGTGGCGAAGGCGATTCATGAAGGTTCGCCGCGCGCGGTAAGCCCGCTGGTGTATCTCAACTGTGCGGCGTTGCCGGAAAGCGTGGCGGAAAGCGAACTCTTTGGTCATGTTAAAGGGGCGTTTACCGGGGCTATCAGCAACCGTAGCGGTAAATTTGAAATGGCGGATAACGGCACGCTGTTTTTGGACGAGATTGGCGAGCTGTCGCTGGCGTTACAGGCCAAACTGCTGCGCGTGTTGCAGTATGGCGATATTCAGCGCGTCGGTGATGACCGCAGCCTGCGGGTGGATGTGCGCGTGTTGGCGGCGACTAACCGTGATTTGCGCGAAGAAGTGCTGGCAGGGAATTTCCGTGCCGACCTGTTCCACCGCCTGAGTGTGTTCCCGCTTTTTGTGCCGCCGTTGCGCGAACGGGGTGAAGATGTGGTGCTGCTGGCGGGATATTTCTGCGAGCAGTGCCGGTTGCGTCTGGGGCTGTCACGGGTGGTGCTGAGCGCGGGGGCGCGGGCGCATTTGCTGAGCTATGATTGGCCTGGCAACGTGCGTGAGCTGGAACATGCGGTGCATCGCGCGGTGGTGCTGGCGCGGGCGACACGCAGCAGCGGTGAAGTAGTGCTGGAAGCGCCGCATTTTGCTTTTCAGGATGCCTCGACGAATGTTGTGACAGAAACGCTTGTATCGGCTCCACAGGTGCAGAACCTGCGCGAGGCGACGGAGCATTTTCAGCGCCAGATGATTAGCCAGGCGTTGGATGAGCATCATCAAAACTGGGCGGCGAGCGCGCGGGCGCTGGAGACTGACGTCGCCAACCTGCATCGGTTGGCGAAGCGTCTGGGGCTGAAGGGTTAGAGAATCCCCGCCTGGTAGAAGTTTTGCAGGTTAATCGCGCCCACTAAACGGTGGGCGTCGTCCACCACCGGTGCGGCGCTGATTTTCAGCTTCATCAGTTGATCTTTGGCGTCGATAGCGCGCGCCTGGTCGTTCAGCGTTACGCCGCCTGTGGTCATTGCCGCGCTAACGGTATCAGCCAGCACACCGCCGTCTACCAGCCAGCGGCGCAGATCGCCGTCGGTAAAGACGCCAAGCACCTGTGCCTGATCATTGCATACGGCGACCATTCCCATCCCGGTACGGCTCAGTTCGAGCATCGCGTCCATTACGCTTGCGTGGTGCGACACCTGAGGCACGTCGGCGTCTTTGCGCATCAGATGATGCACACGGTTTAACAACCGTGCGCCCAGCGCTCCTGCCGGATGCGAGCGGGCAAAATCTTCCTCATTGAAACCGCGCGCCTGCATTACGGCGATCGCCAGCGCGTCGCCCATCATCAGCGTATTGACGGTGCTGGAGGTTGGGGCAAGGTGCATTGGGCAGGCTTCGCGTTCTACCGAGATATCCAGCACGGCATCGGCGGCGAGCGCCAGCGGTGAGTTGGCTTTGCCGGTCATCGCCAGCAGCACCACGGATTTCTCTTTTAAACGTGGGATAATGTGGTCTAGCTCTTTTGCGCCACCGGAATAAGAGATAAACAGCATGACGTCGCGGCTTTCGACCATCCCCAGGTCACCGTGCAGCGCTTCTGCCGGATGAACGAAGAACGCCGGTGTGCCGGTGCTGGCAAAGGTCGCCGCCAGTTTTTTGCCAATGTGACCGGACTTGCCCATCCCGGAGACAATCAGTTTGCCTTTGCAGTCGAGAATGGCTTGTGCAGCTTGCACAAAAGTCTCGTCAAGACGGTCGGGTAGGCGGCTGGCTTCCTGTAATTCCAGTAACAGGGCTTTACGCCCGGCGTCTAACAAAAAATCACTCATGACTTTCTCCGTTAATTAGCGCGTCACACGGTCCAATTTGCGCGGCGATGATAAAACATTCTTGCCGAACAGAGAATTGATTGAATCATGGATAGTACGCTGGCGGAGTTTTTTTTCCCGTCGAGGTGTTCGGTACTTCCTTGCAGCGTGGCGGATGCTTTACCATATTTAACTCTTGCTGATTTTGTATAACGGAAGTCCCATGTTGAAGCGTCGCGTTCTGGCTTTACTCCCTTTGTGTGTTCTGCTCGCTGCCTGTAGCAGCAAGCCGAAAACGGCTGAATCACCGGCAACAACCTCCGGCGGTTTTCTTCTTGAACCCCAGCATAATACGTTGATGCCAACCGGCGATTTCGCCAATAACCCGGCTGCCGAGCAGTTCATCAATAAAATGGTGAGCAAGCATGGATTTGACCGCCAGCAGTTGCACGAGATCCTCTCACAGGCAAAACGCCTGGATTACGTTCTGCGCCTGATGGACAAACAAGCGCCGACCAGCCAGCCGCCGTCAGGCCCGAACGGGGCGTGGCTGCGCTACCGTAAACCGTTCATTACCCCAGATAACGTGCAAAATGGCGTAGCATTCTGGAACCAGTATCAGGGCGCATTGCAGCGCGCTTCGCAGGTTTACGGCGTCCCGCCGGAAATCATTGTCGGGATTATCGGCGTCGAAACCCGCTGGGGCCGCGTGATGGGTAAAACCCGTATTCTTGATGCGCTGGCGACACTTTCCTTTAACTATCCGCGCCGTGCGGCGTACTTCTCCAGCGAGCTGGAAACCTTCTTGCTGATGGCGCGCGACGAAAAAGATGACCCTCTGGATCTGAAAGGTTCGTTTGCCGGGGCGATGGGCTACGGGCAGTTTATGCCGTCGTCCTATAAAGAGTATGCGGTTGATTTTAATGGCGATGGTCACATCAACCTGTGGGACCCTGAAGACGCTATCGGGAGCGTTGCTAACTACTTTAAACAGCACGGCTGGGTGAGCGGCGACGCGGTGGCGGTGCAGGCAATGGGCCAGGCTCCGGGGCTGGATAACGGCTTCAAAACCAAATACAGCATTTCGCAGTTGTCGGCGGCAGGCTTAACGCCAATGCAGTCGCTGGGCAACCATCAGCAGGCTAGCCTGTTGCGCCTGGATATCGGCACGGGCTACCAGTATTGGTACGGGCTGCCGAACTTCTACACCATCACCCGCTACAACCGCAGTACCCATTATGCGATGGCGGTTTGGCAACTGGGGCTGGCGGTATCTGAGGCTCGCGGGCAGTAATTTCCCTCCTTTGCGCCTCTCCGTCCGGAGAGACGATTGTTACATTTTGCATCATTTCCTGGCGTTTACATCCGCACGTTAATTTCATATTGTTATGTTATAACATTAATTAACGAGGTGGGCATGTTGAGTACAATTTTTATGGCCTCCAGCACGGCCAGGCTGCTGTTGGCCTGTGTGTTGCTGGTGGCGCTGTGGCTGGCGGTTTGGTGGGCGGTCGCGCTGCCATGATTGAACTGGACAACCTGGTAGTGGGCTATGAAGGTGTGGCGATTACGCCAGCGCTGAGTGGCACGATTCATAAAGGCAGCATGACGGCGATTGTTGGGCTGAACGGCTGTGGAAAATCAACGTTATTGAAGACGCTGGCGGGCTTTATTCCGCCGGTGAGCGGCGTTGTGCGCTGGTCGCCATCGCGCCCGGTTATCGGCTGGCTGGCGCAGCGTCATGCGCTGGAGTCGCAGTTTCCGCTGATGGTGCAAGACGTCGTCAGCTATGGAGCATGGCCGCGCGTCTCGCTGCTGCGAAGTTTGCGTCGCGATTCCCGACGCCGCATAGATGCCGCACTGGCGCGGGTGGGGCTGTCGGCGATGGCGAAAGCGCCTATCGAAGAACTTTCCGGTGGCCAGTTTCAGCGCATGTTGTTTGCGCGCGTACTGGTGCAACGTGCGCCGCTGGTCATGCTCGACGAGCCGTTTACCGGCATTGATGAAGCTACCAGCCGCGACTTGATGGGCGTGATTCTTGAAATGCACCAGCAGGGGCAAACCGTGCTGGCGGTGCTGCATGATAACCAACGCGTCGCGGAGTGCTTCCCTGAAACGCTCCTGCTGGCATCAAAGGATGCACGTTGGGGGGAAACCCCGGACGTCCTTGCCGCCTTTACTTCCGCGAGGCAGGCATGATTTGGCACACCTTCTTCCAACCGTTTATTGAATTCGGCTTTATGCGCCGCGCGCTGGTGGTGTGTCTGGCGTTGTCGCTAAGCACCACCATTCTTGGCGTCTTTTTACTGCTCCGACGAATGAGCCTGATGGGCGATGCGTTGTCCCACGCCATTTTGCCCGGTGTGGCGGCGGGCTATTTGCTCAACGGCATGTCCCTGCTAGCCATGACCGTCGGCGGCTTTATTGCCGGAATTGTCGTGGCGCTGGTGGCGGGTTGGGTGAGCCGCCGTACGCCGCTTAAAGAAGATGCCAGCTTTGCCGGTTTCTACCTTGGTTCGCTGGCGCTGGGGGTCACGCTGGTGTCGCTGCGCGGTTCTAATGTTAATCTGCTGCACCTGCTTTTTGGCTCAATTCTGGCGGTTGATAACGATGCCGCGCTGTTTGTGGTGAGCGTCGCCAGCCTGACGATTATCTGCATTGCGCTGTTTTATCGGGGATTAGTCAGCGAGGCGTTCGACAGCGCCTGGCTGCAAGTGAATGCGCGCTGGTTGCCGGTGCTGTTGCATGGCCTATTTCTGGCGCTGTTGGTGCTCAACCTGGTGGCTGGGTTTCAGGTGCTGGGCACGTTAATGGCTGTTGGCGTGATGATGCTGCCCGCCGTGGCCGCGACCTGCTGGGCGCGCACGCTGCCGAGTATTTTACTGCTGGCGGCGCTGATGGGCAGCGTATGTGCCTGGCTGGGGTTGAGCCTGTCCTGGACGGCGAATCTACCGGCAGGGCCATCGATAGTCCTGACGGCCAGCGGCATCTTTTTTGTTTCGGTGTTTTTTGGCAAGCGCAGCCGGTTGACTGTCGGCTGGCGAAAATTAATAGGGTAAGGGGAAAAGATGAAACGAATGGGGATAGTTCTGGCGCTGGCATTAGGCCTGGTGGCGCAAGGAAGCATGGCGAAAACGCTGAATGTGGTGGCGAGTTTTTCGGTGCTCGGCGATATGGTGCAGCAGGTGGGGGGCGAGCATGTTCATGTTCACACGTTGGTCGGCCCGGACGGTGATCCGCACACCTTTGAGCCTTCGCCCCAGGATAGCGCATTGATAAGTCAGGCTGATGTGGTGGTCATCAACGGACTAGGGCTGGAAGGCTGGCTGGATCGGCTAATTAGCGCGTCGGGCTTTAAAGGGCAGCTCGTGGTGGCATCGACGGGGATAAAAACGCATACCCTGGAAGAAGACGGTAAAACAGTGACGGACCCGCATGCCTGGAACAGTGCTGCTAACGGCGCGCTGTATGCGCAAAATATTCTGCATGGCCTGGTGAAAGCCGACCCGGAAGACAGCGACGCGTTGAAGGCCTCCGGCGAGAAATATATTCACCATTTGCATGAGATTGACGGTTGGGCGAAGCAGCAATTTAGCAGCATTGCGCCGCAAAAACGCAAAGTGCTGACCAGCCACGATGCTTTTGGCTATTTCTCCCGTGCTTACGGGGTGACGTTCCTCTCGCCACAAGGGCTGTCGTCGGAGAGCGAAGCCAGTGCGGCGCAGGTGGCGGCGCTGATTAACCAAATTAAGGCTGACGGGGTGCATACCTGGTTTATGGAAAACCAGCTCGACCCGCGCTTAGTGAAGCAAATTGCCAGCGCGACTGGCGCACAGCCGGGAGGCGAATTGTACCCAGAAGCGCTGTCTAAACTGGGCGGTGTGGCTGACAGCTACACGAAAATGCTTCGCCATAACGTAGAGCTTATCGCTGCGAGCATGCGTTAAATCTCATGACTTTCGCCCCGATCCTCCGGGGCGAATCATTTCTGGAACCCCCCTCGTAAAATCATCATCGCGTCCCCACATCTGTGCTGAAAGTGCTATCTTTGATGGCCTCTTTATCTGGCTTAAGCGGAGCAATGATGACCGATTCAGAATTAATGCAGCTGAGCGAGCAGGTTGGGCTGGCGCTAAAGGCGCGCGGCGCAACGATGACCACCGCAGAGTCCTGCACCGGTGGCTGGATAGCCAAAACCATTACCGATATTGCCGGTAGCTCTGCGTGGTTTGAACGCGGGTTTGTGACCTACAGCAATGAAGCGAAATCGCAGATGATTGGCGTGCGCGAAGACACCCTGGTACAGCACGGCGCGGTCAGCGAACCGGTGGTGGTCGAGATGGCGATAGGCGCACTGCGTGCGGCGCGCGCCGACTTTGCTGTCTCGGTAAGCGGCATTGCCGGGCCGGACGGTGGTAGCGCAGACAAGCCGGTTGGCACGGTCTGGTTTGGCGTCGCCAGCGCTAATGGGCAGGGAGTCACGCAACGCGAATGCTTCTCTGGCGACCGCGAATCGGTGCGCCGACAGGCGACAGCCTATGCGTTGAAATTACTCTGGCAACAATTTCTACAAAACACTTGATACTGTATGACCATACAGTATAATTGCCTCAACAGAACAGAATTCATTCTCCGGGTACGCTCGGCATGACAGGAGTAAAAATGGCTATCGACGAAAACAAACAGAAAGCGTTGGCGGCAGCACTGGGCCAAATTGAAAAACAATTCGGCAAAGGCTCCATCATGCGTCTGGGTGAAGACCGTTCCATGGACGTGGAAACTATCTCTACCGGCTCGCTTTCACTGGATATCGCGCTGGGCGCTGGCGGTCTACCAATGGGCCGTATCGTCGAAATCTACGGGCCAGAATCCTCCGGTAAAACGACGCTGACGCTGCAAGTTATTGCCGCTGCGCAACGCGAAGGTAAAACCTGTGCGTTCATCGACGCCGAACACGCGCTGGACCCAGTTTATGCTCGCAAGCTGGGCGTTGATATCGACAACCTGCTGTGTTCTCAGCCAGACACTGGCGAACAGGCACTGGAAATCTGTGACGCACTGGCGCGTTCCGGCGCAGTAGACGTTATCGTTGTAGACTCCGTTGCAGCACTGACACCAAAAGCGGAAATCGAAGGTGAAATCGGTGACTCTCACATGGGCCTTGCGGCACGTATGATGAGCCAGGCGATGCGTAAGCTGGCGGGTAACCTGAAACAGTCCAACACGCTGCTTATCTTCATCAACCAGATCCGTATGAAAATTGGCGTGATGTTCGGTAACCCGGAAACCACGACCGGTGGTAACGCACTGAAATTCTACGCCTCTGTTCGTCTGGACATCCGCCGTATTGGCGCGGTGAAAGAAGGCGACAACGTGGTGGGTAGTGAAACCCGCGTGAAAGTGGTGAAGAACAAAATTGCAGCACCGTTTAAACAGGCTGAATTCCAGATCCTTTACGGTGAAGGGATTAACTTCTTAGGTGAGCTGGTCGATCTCGGCGTGAAAGAGAAGCTGATTGAAAAAGCCGGTGCCTGGTATAGCTACAACGGCGACAAAATTGGTCAGGGTAAAGCGAACGCTATCTCCTGGCTGAAAGAGAACCCGGCTGCGGCGAAAGAGATCGAGAAGAAAGTGCGTGAGCTGCTGCTCAGCAACCCAGACTCTAAGCCAGACTTCGTTATCGACGATAACGACGCGCATGCGAAAGAAACCAACGAAGATTTCTGATAACCTCGCGTCAGAAACAGAACAGAAGGGCTGCTCATGCAGCCCTTTTTGCATTTAAACGTCAGGGAGGGTTATGAACGAGAACTCACCACGTCGCTCTGCGTACGCCCGCTTGCTGGATCGCGCTATTCGCATTCTGGCGATGCGTGACCATAGTGAGCAGGAGCTTAGACGCAAATTAACCGCACCGGTGATGACTAAAAATGGCCTTGAGCCGGTAGACGCGCCGGAAGAAGATGTCGAAAAAGTGGTGGCCTGGTGTCATGAAAATCGTTACCTCGACGACAGCCGCTTTGTGCAACAGTTTATGGCTGGGCGCAGCCGTAAAGGCTACGGTCCTGCGCGTATCCGCCAGGAACTGGGGCAAAAGGGAATTGCCCGCGATGCGATTGAACAGGCCATGCGAGAGTGCGAGATAGACTGGGGACAACTGGCTCGCGAGCAGGCACAGCGGAAATATGGAGAACCGTTACCAACGGCTTTCGCCGAGAAGGTCAAAATCCAACGCTTTTTGCTGTATCGCGGTTACCTGATGGAAGATATCCAGGAAATATGGCGAAATTTTGCTGATTGACCGCACTCGGGATTTTACTTCCCTCTAAAGAAAACTTATCTTATTCCTACTTTTTCCGTTCAGGCGCGGGTCGTTTTACGGCGGCCAGCGTCTGCGACGAATATTCCTTAAATACACATAATCATTCAAGCCGCATCCGGCGGCCAGTGAGTGAATCCTCTGAAGCGTAGAACTGTACGTAACTTGGGTGAACGCGCGCAGCCAACGCAGAGGCGGTTTGAAGGATGAAGTGTAGCTTGATTTCAGGATAATTATGAGCAAGAGCACCGCTGAGATCCGTCAGGCGTTTCTCGACTTTTTCCATAGTAAAGGACACCAGGTAGTTGCTAGTAGCTCTCTGGTGCCAAATAACGACCCAACTCTGTTGTTTACCAACGCTGGGATGAACCAGTTCAAGGACGTATTCCTCGGTCTTGACAAGCGTAATTATTCGCGTGCGACCACCTCGCAGCGTTGTGTACGTGCTGGCGGTAAACATAACGACCTGGAAAACGTCGGTTACACCGCTCGTCACCACACTTTCTTCGAAATGCTGGGCAACTTCAGCTTCGGTGATTACTTCAAACACGACGCTATCCAGTACGCGTGGGAACTGCTGACCGGTGATAACTGGTTTGCCCTGCCGAAAGAGCGTCTGTGGGTCACCGTGTATGAAACCGATGATGAAGCCTACGAAATCTGGGAAAAAGAAGTCGGTATTCCGCGTGAGCGTATTATCCGCATCGGCGACAACAAAGGCGCGCCGTACGCATCCGATAACTTCTGGCAAATGGGCGATACCGGCCCTTGCGGCCCGTGCACCGAAATTTTCTATGACCACGGCGACCACATCTGGGGTGGCCCTCCGGGATCTGCTGAAGAAGACGGCGACCGTTACATTGAAATCTGGAACATCGTCTTCATGCAGTTCAACCGTCAGGCTGACGGCACCATGGAACCGCTGCCAAAACCATCCGTTGATACCGGGATGGGTCTGGAGCGTATTACTGCGGTACTGCAACACGTTAACTCTAACTATGAAATCGACCTGTTCCGTAAGTTGATTGACGCTGTCGCGAAAGTGACTGGCGCGACCGACCTCGGCAACAAATCGCTGCGTGTTATTGCTGACCACATTCGTTCCTGTGCGTTCCTGATTGCTGATGGCGTGATGCCATCCAACGAAAGCCGTGGCTACGTGCTGCGTCGTATCATTCGTCGTGCGGTTCGTCATGGCAATATGCTGGGCGCGAAAGACACCTTCTTCTACAAGCTGGTTGGCCCGCTGATCGATGTGATGGGGGCGGCAGGCGAAGAGTTGAAACGCCAACAGGCGCAGGTTGAGCAGGTACTGAAAACCGAAGAAGAGCAGTTTGCTCGTACGCTGGAGCGTGGTCTGGCGCTGCTCGACGAAGAGCTGGCTAAACTTTCCGGCGATACGCTGGACGGCGAAACGGCTTTCCGTCTGTACGACACCTACGGATTCCCGGTTGACCTGACGGCTGACGTTTGCCGTGAGCGCAACATCAAGGTTGACGAAGAAGGCTTTGAAGCCGCAATGGAAGAACAGCGCCGCCGTGCGCGTGAGTCCAGCGGTTTTGGCGCAGACTACAACGCAATGATTCGCGTTGATGGTTCTTCTGAGTTTAAAGGCTACGACCATCTGGAACTGAACGGCAAAGTGACCGCGCTGTTTGTTGATGGCAAAGCGGTAGACAGTATCGCTGCGGGTCAGGAAGCGGTTGTCATTCTCGACCAAACGCCATTCTATGCAGAATCTGGCGGCCAGGTTGGCGATAAAGGCGAACTGAAAGGTGCAGGCTTTAACTTTGCCGTTAGCGACACGCAGAAATATGGTCAGGCGATTGGTCATCTCGGCAAGCTGTCTACCGGCGCGCTGAAAGTGGGCGACGCGGTACAGGCTGATGTTGATGATGCTCGTCGTGCTCGTATCCGTCTGAACCACTCCGCGACGCACCTGATGCATGCGGCACTGCGCCAGATTCTGGGCACTCACGTGGCGCAGAAAGGCTCGCTGGTTAATGATAAAGTGCTGCGCTTCGACTTCTCCCATTTCGAAGCCATGAAGCCGGAAGAGATTCGCGCAGTTGAAGATCTGGTCAATGCCCAGATTCGTCGTAACCTGCCAATCGAAACCAACATCATGGATCTCGACGCAGCAAAAGCGAAAGGCGCTATGGCGCTGTTCGGTGAGAAATATGACGACCACGTTCGCGTACTGAGCATGGGCGACTTCTCTACCGAGCTGTGCGGCGGTACTCACGCCTCTCGTACCGGTGATATCGGTCTGTTCCGTATTGTTTCTGAATCCGGTACGGCTGCGGGCGTTCGTCGTATTGAAGCCGTAACCGGCGAAGGCGCGATTGCCACCCTTCATGCAGAAAGCGATCGCTTAAGTGATATCGCGCAGCTGTTGAAGGGCGACAGCCACAATCTGACGGAAAAAGTGCGTACGGTTATCGAACGTACTCGCCAGTTGGAAAAAGAGTTGCAGCAGTTGAAAGAACAAGCGGCAGCCCAGGAGAGCGCGAATCTTTCCAGTAAAGCGGAAGTGATTAACGGCGTGAACCTGCTGGTGAGCGAGCTTGCTGGCGTTGAGCCAAAAATGCTGCGTACCATGGTCGACGATCTGAAGAATCAGTTAGGTTCTGCGGTTATCGTGCTGGCGACGGTTGCAGAAGGTAAGGTTTCTCTGATTGCAGGCGTGTCTAAGGATGTGACCGACCGTGTGAAAGCAGGGGAATTGGTTGGTATGGTCGCCCAGCAGGTGGGCGGCAAAGGGGGCGGTCGTCCGGATATGGCGCAAGCTGGCGGTACTGATGCGGCGGCTCTCCCTGCTGCACTGGCCAGTGTGAAGGGCTGGGTAAGCGCTAAACTGTAATAACTATAAACGCATGTAGACGCCTTAACGTTAAATGTTAAGGCGTCTTGCATATGCGGTACTGATAACGATAAAGTCAGGTTGAAGTCATGTAGATCGGCTAAACTTACATTTGACAGAATGTGATGCCGTGACCGCTTACACTTAAGGTGTTTGTCATTGCTTACCTTTTGGCGTTATATGATGGAGAATGCCGGGATACAGAGAGACCCGACTCTTTTAATCTTTCAAGGAGCAAAGAATGCTGATTTTGACTCGTCGAGTTGGTGAGACCCTCATGATTGGAGATGAGGTCACTGTGACAGTTTTAGGGGTGAAGGGTAACCAAGTACGCATTGGCGTAAATGCCCCGAAAGAAGTCTCTGTTCACCGTGAAGAAATCTACCAGCGTATCCAGGCTGAAAAATCCCAGCAGTCCAGTTACTAAGATCTCGCGTCTCACCCCTCGGGTGAGACGCCACTCCCACCGATTTTCTCGCTTTATTCCCTGTCGCTTCGCTTTTTTGTCTTTCTCTCTTCTTCTCTGCTGTTTTTTCTCATCGCCGTTTTGTCGGTGTAATCACAATTTATCTGTTGATAAAACGCTCATTTTGCCTTTTTTACCACCGTATTGCGTGTGAAATGTGCAAACGAAAAAAATGTGGGGAAAATTGTTTGACTTATAAGTCCCAGAAAGTAATATGTGCGCCACGCAGCGACGAAGAGCTTTTAACGAGTTCTCCGAAGCACTCGCAAGAGGCGTGTTGGTGAGGTGGCCGAGAGGCTGAAGGCGCTCCCCTGCTAAGGGAGTATGCGGTCAAAAGCTGCATCCGGGGTTCGAATCCCCGCCTCACCGCCATTTGCATCCGTAGCTCAGCTGGATAGAGTACTCGGCTACGAACCGAGCGGTCGGAGGTTCGAATCCTCCCGGATGCACCATATTCTCCGAGATAACAGCAAAGCTGTTGTTTCAAGGTCTGCGAGATAATCGCAAGCACCAGGGAGGATAGCGTTGCTTTAGCAACGACCCGTAGGGCAAGGCGCAGCCGAGTAATCCTCCCGGATGCACCATATTATCTGATAGCGCTTTAGCAGCGGTATCAAATCTGCAGTAAAGTAAGTTTCCCTGATGCATCCGTAGCTCAGCTGGATAGAGTACTCGGCTACGAACCGAGCGGTCGGAGGTTCGAATCCTCCCGGATGCACCATATTCTCCGAGATAACAGCAAAACTGTTGTTTCAAGGTCTGCGAGATAATCGCAAGCACCAGGGAGGATAGCGTTGCTTTAGCAACGACCCGTAGGGCAAGGCGCAGCCGAGTAATCCTCCCGGATGCACCATCCTTTCTGCAATATTCCTCCTTAGCAAAATTACCTCAACGCATTTAAAACCAACTCTATTTTTTCTGTAATTAGCCATAATTAATTCGCACTATTCTCATTGGCAAGCCATTCTTTATTCTATAATTTATCCTTGATTACGCCATTATTCTGGTGACATGACTGCAAGGAGAGAAATCCATGAAATGGTTCAAAGCAATGGCTGCGTTTTGCGCAACGCTTCTGGTGGCTATCTCGCTGTCCGGCTGTGCGGGATCGACAACCAAGGAAAGCACCGGTGGTTATATTGATGACACGGTGATCACCACCAAAGTAAAAACAGCGCTGTTCAGCGAGAAAAATATTAAATCCAGCGAAATTAACGTTCAGACCTTCAAAGGCCGGGTACAGTTGAGCGGCTTTGTATCCTCTGCCGCTGATGCTAAACGGGCGGTGGACATTACGCGCCGGGTTCAGGGCGTGCGAGTCGTTGAAAACGACATGCGGGTGAAATAATTTTTCGCAGAATAGAAATGCAAAGGCACCTTAGGGTGCCTTGATAGTCTCTACGCCCAGCAGCGACAATCCTCGCCATTTACGATAAAGTAACAAGACATTATCCGATGGGTGAGAAGACAATGTACGAGCGCTATGCTGGATTGATTTTTGATATGGATGGCACCATTCTTGATACGGAACCCACACACCGTAAGGCGTGGGGCGAAGTTCTGGGGCGATATGGTATGCGTTTTGACGAACAGGCCATGGTCGCGCTCAACGGCTCGCCAACCTGGCGTATTGCGCAGGCGATTATCGAACGTCATGGCGCTGATCTTGACCCTCACTTTCTGGCGCGCGAAAAAACAGACGCCGTAAAAGCGATGCTACTGGATTCGGTTACGCCCCTGCCGCTGATTGAGGTGGTGAAAGCGTGGCACGGCCGCCGCCCGATGGCGGTCGGTACAGGGAGCGAAAGCGCTATTGCAGAGGCTCTGCTGACTCATCTGGGGTTACGCCACTACTTTACGGCGGTTGTCGCCGCCGGTCACGTGAAGCAACACAAACCGGCACCGGACACCTTTTTACTGTGTGCGGAACGCATGGGTGTGGCTCCTGAACGCTGCGTGGTGTTTGAAGATGCCGATTTCGGCCTTCAGGCCGCCGCCGCCGCAGGGATGGATGCTGTTGACGTTCGCCTGCTGTGAGTGAGGGTTTTGCGCTGGCATCGCTCTTTGCCAGCAGCTTTCTCAGCGCGACGTTACTACCGGGAAATTCTGAAGCCGTTTTGGTTGCGCTACTGCTTGCCGGGGCGAGTAAACCGTGGATTTTGGTAGTAATAGCAACAATGGGTAATAGCCTTGGTGGGGCAACTAACGTTATTCTTGGACGTTTTTTCCCATTACGCAAAACATCGCGATGGCAGGAAAAAGCAGTTGGCTGGTTACGACGCTACGGCGCAGCCACGCTACTGCTGAGCTGGGTTCCCGTGATTGGCGATTTACTGTGCCTGTTGGCAGGGTGGATGCGTATTTCATGGGGGCCGGTACTCTTTTTTTTATGCCTTGGTAAGGCGTTGCGCTACATCGTAGTGGCGGCGCTGACGCTCCAGGGCATGACGTGGTGGCACTAATTGGGTGGCTTGTGGAATCTTTCTCATCTCCACGTTGACAATTATGCTTAATAAAATGAATTTGACAGGCGGGAGGTCAATTTGATCCCGGACGTATCACAGGCGCTGTCCTGGCTGGAAAAACACCCTCAGGCTCTTGAAGGTATCCAGCGCGGTCTTGAGCGCGAAACCCTACGTGTTAATGCAGATGGTTCTTTGGCAACTACCGGACACCCGGAGGCGCTGGGTTCCACGCTGACTCATAAATGGATCACCACCGATTTTGCAGAAGCTCTGCTGGAGTTTATTACTCCGGTTGACGGCGATATCAACCATATGCTGACGTTCTTGCGCGACGTACATCGTTACACTGCGCGTCAGCTCGGCGACGAGCGCATGTGGCCCCTGAGTATGCCATGCTATATCGCGCCGGGTCAGGATATTGAACTGGCACAGTATGGCTCGTCTAACGTAGGACGTCTGAAAACGCTGTACCGCGAAGGGCTGAAAAACCGCTACGGCGCGCTGATGCAGACCATTTCTGGGGTGCATTACAACTTCTCGCTGCCGATGGCGTTCTGGCAGGCGAAGTGCGGCGTGCACGACAAAGAGGCGATTTCTGCGGGCTATTTCCGCCTGATTCGCAACTATTACCGCTTCGGCTGGGTGATTCCGTATCTGTTCGGGGCGTCACCGGCTATTTGCTCGTCATTCTTGCAGGGCAAACCAACGACGTTACCGTTTGAGAAAACGGAATGCGGCATGTACTACCTGCCGTATGCCACATCTTTGCGCCTGAGCGACCTGGGTTATACCAATAAATCGCAAAGCAATCTCGGAATTACGTTTAACGAATTGCACGAGTATGTGGCAGGATTGAAACGGGCGATTAAAACCCCGTCGGAAGAGTATGCCCGCATTGGTCTTGAGAAAGACGGCAAGCATTTGCAGATTAACAGCAATATTCTGCAAATTGAGAACGAACTGTACGCGCCGATTCGTCCAAAACGCGTTACCCGCGATGGCGAAACCCCGTCCGATGCGCTGCTGCGCGGCGGTATCGAGTATATCGAAGTGCGTTCGTTGGATATCAACCCATTCTCACCGATTGGCGTTGATGAGCAACAGATTCGCTTCCTCGACCTGTTCATGGTTTGGTGTGTGTTGGCTGATGCGCCTGAAATGAGCAGTGACGAGCTACTGTGCACCCGTACTAACTGGAACCGCGTGATTCTGGAAGGGCGTAAGCCTGGTCTGACGCTGGGGATTGGCTGTGAAACAGCACAGTTCCCGCTGACCAAAGTCGGTAAAGACTTGTTCCATGATCTGAAACGTGTGGCCCAGACGCTGGACGGTATGAACGGCGATACGGCGTATCAGGACGTTTGCGATGAGCTGGTTGCCTGCTTTGATAATCCTGATTTAACCTTCTCGGCGCGCATTCTGCGTTCTATGCTTGATCAAGGTATCGGTGGTACGGGTAAAGCGCTGGCGGAACAGTATCGCACGATGCTGCGTGAAGAACCGTTGGAGATTCTGAGCGAGGAAGATTTCGCGAAGGAGCGTGATGCGTCCAGAGAACGTCAACGTCAGATTGAAGCATCAGATAGCGAACCGTTTGAAGCGTTGCTGGCTCGACACGCTTGATACAAAAGAAAAAGGCCACAATCAGTGTGGCCAAAATATACATCTCTGAATCAGGGATGATGATAACAAATGCGCGTCTTTCATAAAGTAAGACTGGCATCGGAACAAAGAGTTCAGTTTATTTTAAAAAAAATCACATTATCCTGAGGCGAAAAGCGGTAAATTGCATAAAAACGATTCTATTCAATGAGTTAAAAATATCGTTGGCGTAGAAAAAAATGCAATGCCCAGCGCATGAAGGTGATATCGGAGGTTACGAAATGCCGTTGTTAGATAGCTTCACTGTCGATCATACCCGTATGGAAGCCCCAGCCGTTCGCGTGGCGAAGAAAATGAACACCCCGCACGGCGACGCGATCACTGTTTTTGACCTGCGTTTTTGTGTACCGAACCAGGAAGTGATGCCAGAAAGAGGTATCCACACTCTTGAGCATCTGTTTGCGGGCTTTATGCGCGACCACCTGAACGGTGACGGCGTTGAGATTATCGATATCTCACCTATGGGCTGCCGTACCGGTTTCTATATGAGCCTGATTGGTACGCCGGATGAACAGCGCGTGGCCGATGCCTGGAAAGCGGCAATGGCTGATGTGCTGAAAGTGCAGGATCAAAACCAGATCCCAGAACTGAACGTTTACCAGTGCGGTACGTATCAGATGCACTCTCTTGGCGAAGCGCAGGACATTGCGCGCCAGATTATCGATCGTGGTGTGCGCATCAACAGCAACGACGAACTGGCGTTGCCGAAAGAAAAACTGCAAGAGCTGCACATTTAGTCTGCTGAAACGGCTGAATAATCGATAACCCCGGGGCTTGCTCTGGGGTTTTTATTTTTGCCCACCAGTAAAATAAAAACATATATCTCAAATAGGGTGTGAAGGCTTTATTTATTTGAACGATAAATATAACAATAGCTGACTGATGAGCGAATATGTTTACCGATCACATATAATTAAAAACATAATTCGATAGCAGAAAATCATAATGGCGCAATTTTTTTGACCTGTAAAAATACTCCCGGAATCAGCGTTACTCAATAAAATTAAAAAGGGGAGTGTGTATGTCTACAGGAGATAGGTTATCTATCAGGGAAAAAGTTGGCTATAGCCTTGGGGATGCGGCTAGCCATATTGTATTTGATTCATCGGTGGCAATTCTGGCCTATTTTTATACCGATATTTACGGCCTGCCACCTGCGGTAATGGGAACCATGTTTCTGTTAGTGCGCCTGTTAGACGCCGTGACAGACCCGATTATGGGCGCGATTGCTGATGCCACGTCTACCCGCTGGGGGCGTTTTCGTCCCTGGCTGCTGGCTATCTGTGTGCCGTTTGCGGTGAGTTGCGTACTGGTGTATTCCATCCCATCATTTGGTGATACCGGGAAAGTGGTGTACGCCGTTGCCGCCTATATCTTTATGACTCTGATGTACACGGCGATTAACATTCCATACTGCTCACTGGGAGCGGCGTTAACCTCTGACCCAAGTGAAAACCTCTCGCTCCAGTCATGGCGTTTTGCCATCACGCCCATTGGCGGTGCGCTGGGTACTGCGCTGATTCTGCCGCTGGCTGACTTCCTCTATCCCACCGACAGAGCGACCGGTATTCAGGTTTCTATGGCGCTGTTTGGCGTGATTGGCTGCATCATGTTTATTCTCTGCTTCTTCACCACCAAAGAGCGCGTACAGCCGATTAAAGAGGAAAACCTGAATATTGCGCGTGACGTCAAAATACTGTTCAAAAACGACCAGTGGCTGATTCTCTCGGTTTATAACTTTATGATGCTGGTTGCAGTCGTGCTGCGCGGCGGTGCGGTGGTGTACTATATTAATACCGTGCTGAATAAAGGCGCTGACATTATCACTGTGTTTATGCTCGGTGGGATGTTTGCCTCAATGGCGGGTTCCGTTCTGGCCAAACCGCTGGGTACGCGTTTTTGTAAAGTGAAACTGTCATTCTGGATCAACTTAATTACCGCTGGCTTCGGTGTTATTTGTTTCCTGGTTCCACCGCAATTATGGCTGGCTATTCTGGTCGTGCATCTTATTATTTCGGCTATTCAGGGCGGAAATGGTGCGTTGCAATGGTCGATGATTACTGATGCAAATAATTATGGTGAATGGAAAACGCAGCGCAGAATTACTGGTATGAATGTCGCCGCCAATATATTCGTGATTAAATTAGGCGTTGCCGTGGGCGGCGCAATTTTGGGATGGGTACTGGCCTATTTCCATTACCAATCTGGCGTAGCGGTACAGCCTTCTGCTTCCGCAGGGCAGGGTGTGATGCTGCTGTTCACTCTTGTACCTGCGGTATTCTACGTCCTGACGGCATTCTCGATTAAATTCTACGGTCTGAATGAAGCGCGGATGAACCGTATTGTGGGCGATTTGAGCAAAGGTACGTTTGCACAATAACTCTCTGCCAGATCGTTGAGGTAAAAAAAGCCAGCTCGTTTGAGCTGGCTTTTTAACTAGTGAGCGCCACCGCCGCCGCCGGCTCCAAACGGTGGTCTGGCAAACCACACCAGCCCCAGCAGTATCAGGAAGATCCCCGCGGATACCCAGAAGATTTCATTGGCCGAGATAATCAGCCCCTGATTTGTAATCTGCTGCGCTATCCAGCCAGAAGCCTGTTGCTGAGTCATCCCCATGCCTTGCAGTTGATCGTACATCTGCTGGGCATTCGGGTTGAACGGCGTAACCGATTCGGTTAACTGCGCGTGGTGCATCGCCTCACGGTTAGTCCAAAGCGTCGTGGTAATCGACGTACCGATAGAACCCGCCAGCGTTCGCGTAAAGTTCGACAAGCTCGATGCTGCCGCCAGACGCTCAGGCGGTAGCCCGGAGAGCGTGATGGTGGTCAACGGCATGAAGAAGCACGCAACGGCAAAGCCCTGAATAAACTGCGGCCATGCCGACGCACCGAAGTCCATCCCCGGCTCGAAGGTGTAGGCGCGCCAGTAGAAACAGACGGCATACATGATAAAGCTGAACGTGACCAGGCGGCGCATATCCAGCTTATGAGCAAAGCGACCAATGATCGGCGATAAAATAACGGGAATAATCCCGACGGGCGCCGACGCCAGCCCTGCCCACGTTGCGGTATAGCCGTAAACTTCCTGCAATAGCTGCGGCAGCAACACAATCGCGCCGAAGTAGAGCATATAAGCCAGGCTGATACACAAACAGCCTATCGTAAAGTTTCGCGACTTAAATAACGACAGATCGACGATCGGGTTATCGTCGGTTAGCTCCCACACAATCAGGAAGCTTATCGACACTACCGCCACAACCGTCAGGACAATAATCTCGGTTGAGTTAAACCAGTCTAGCTCTTTACCCTGGTCCAGCATGACCTGCAAGCTACCGATACCCAGCACCAGTAGCGCCAGGCCGACGCCGTCGATACGCCGTTGCTCGGTACGCGTTTCGCGCCCACGCAGGCTCTGGATACTCATCAGTACCACGATAAGACCGATAGGCACGTTGATGTAGAAAATCCAGCCCCAGTGGTAGTTATCGCTGATATAGCCGCCGAGAATTGGCCCGCAAATTGGCGCGACAATCACCGTCATTGACCACAGCGCCAGCGCAATAGAACGCTTAGCCGGTGGATAGTTGCTTAATAGCAAACTCTGCGACAGGGGGATCAGCGGCCCGGCGACAATCCCTTGAATCACGCGGAAGAAGATAAGCATACTGAGGCTGTTGGACATCCCGCACGCCCATGAAGCGATGGCGAATGCGGTAGTTGACCACAGGAACAGCTTAACCTCACCGACGCGCTTCGCCAGCCAACCGGTAATCGGAATGGAGATGGCATTCGCCACCCCAAACGAGGTGATCACCCACGTTCCCTGGCTCAACGATGAACCCAGGTTACCGGCAATGGTAGGGATCGCCACGTTAGCGATGGTGGAGTCCAACACCTGCATGAACGTGGCAAGCGACAGCGCAATGGTCATAATGACCAGTTGCGCGCCTTCCAGCGGTTTTTGCTGTTGCATTATACGCACCCCAGCATTAGTTGGCGTTGGCCTGTACGATGTCGTTAATCAGCTTATTCACTGGGTCGAGGCTGATTTCACGCGCGTTACTTTCGTAAACCGGGCTGGTGCGAGTCTGATTAGCCAGAATCTGCCCATCGCGGTTAGAAGTATCCACTTTAACCAGCGTAGACAAACCGATGCGCAGCGGGTGTTTCGCTAGCTGTTCTGGGTCGAGTTCGATACGTACCGGCAGACGCTGTACCACTTTGATCCAGTTACCGGTGGCGTTTTGCGCTGGCAGCAGTGAGAACGCGCTCCCAGTCCCCATATCCAGGCCGACCACTTTACCGTTGTATTTCACATCATCGCCGTAAATATCGCTGATGATGGTCACCGGTTGGCCAATACGCATATGCGCCAGTTGCGTCTCTTTGAAGTTAGCATCGACCCACAGATTACTGGCCGGAACGACAGCCATCAGCGGCGTCGTTGGGCTAATCTGCGCGCCTGGCTGGACGGAACGGCGGGAAACGTAGCCGCTCATTGGGCTAACAATTTTAGTCCGTTGCAGCGCAAGCCATGCGTTACGCACTTCCGTTGCAGCCTGGCGCACCGTCGGCTGCTCTTCGAGCTTAGTGCCGAGGATCATCGCCTGGTTGGCGTTGTACTGTTGAATCGCCACATCAAGGGCCGCCTGCGCGCTGGCGACTGCGTCTTTCGCGTGTTGCAGCTCCTCACGGCCAATCAGGTTGGCGCTGCCCAGCGGAATACGACGGTTCAGGTCAGTTTGCGCCTGTGCCAACGTCGTTTTGCGGATCTCGATGTTCGCCTGAAGCTGCTTGTTGTTAATCATCAGCTGGCGCATTTGGCGGACGCTGGAAGCCAGCGCAGTCTGCGCTTTTTCAAACGCCTGCTGGGCATCGGTTTGGTCAAGCGTGACCAACACATCGCCCTGCTGTACATAGTCGGTGTTATCGGCCCAGACTTTCGTCACGCTACCGGACACCTGAGCCATGATTTGAACCTGGTTCCCTGCCACGTATGCATCATCGGTTTCCTCGAAATGACGCAATACCAAAAACCAGTAGCTGCCATAGGCCACGGCAATAATAACAAAGAGCAAGGTCAACAAGATAAGGGCGCGTTTACGTTTGCCTTTCTTGTTGGCGGGTTGCTGCGGGGCTTGAGTCTCCGCATTTGCGCTCATGTGATTCTCCACATTCTTATTATTTGATATCGGCTGAGCCGATCTGTTCACCAGAAAGGCCAGCAGGGATTATCTGCTGGCCTGTTTTTTTCTTGTTAGCGCGGTGGTATCAACGCAGGGCGTCAAGAACTGAGCCATCCTCTTCCATCTGATCCAGGCGGGTAAGAAGTTTGCGGGTGATATGTTCGAGCTGATCTTTCTCGGCCAGGGTTAATGATGACCAGAGTTGATGCAGACAATGATGCTGCGGGGGCAGAACTTCGTTCAGGAACTGACGACCTTTTTCGGTGAGCTGTAGGTGCAGACAACGACGGTCATTGTCGCTTTCACGACGTTCAATCCAGCCACGTTTTTCCAGTTCATCGGCAATACGTGTGGCGTTAGTGCGCGATGAGCCCAGCGCGCAGCTGAGTTCGGAAGGCTGAATACTATGGTTTTCTTGAGACTCCAGCGTGATTAGCGCCATAAACAACGTCTCGTTAATCCCCTGAGCCTTCAGCATCTTATTACGATTGTCCAGCAGCTTGCCTTGCATATGCATACAAAGACGAGTCAGAAGGATTTCCTGGAACGGAAACTCTTCACTGCGGCTGGCGCGAAATTTCAGCATTTGTTCAATGGGCGTAAACGAACTATCCATCTGGGCATTACCTCATTAGTTACAGTCGATATAGTAACGAGGGTGACAAATAAAGTAAATGAATTATTGGTTGCGATTTATTTTGTTTAAATATGGTTTAGTTCGACCCAATACGTAGACTGGGTCGTTGCGCCATTACTCCGCTTCCTGACGGTGATAACCCCACCACCACACCAGCAGATTCAGTGTCGCCACAAGCGCGCCCGCAAGACAAACACCGGCCCACCCTGCGTGCTGCCAGGCAGAGGCAGACAACAGCGAACCCGCTGCGCCACCGATAAAATAGCTGGTCATGTAGCCTGCCGTCAGGCGGTTTCGTGCATCTGGCTGAACGCGATAAATCACCGTCTGATTGGTGATGTGCACGCCTTGCACCATTAAATCGAGCAGCAGTATCCCGATAATCAACGCGATGGCAGAACTGTGTCCGTACCAAATCGCCACCCAGGAAAGCAATAGCAGCAGCAGACCCCAGGTGGTGGTAAGGTGCGCTTTGCCTTTATCGGCCAGCCCGCCGACCGGACGCGCGCCGAGCGCTCCGGCAGCTCCAGCAAGGCCAAACAGGCCAATTGCGCCTTCAGAATAGTTAAACGGTGGGGCAGAGAGCAAAAAGGCCATCGATGTCCACAGAATGCTGAAGTTCGCAAAGGTCAGACAGCCAAGCAGCGCACGGGTGCGTAACAGTTTGTCACCGGCGAACAGGCGGAAAATGGAGCCAAGCAGTTGCGGATAATTCAGGTGCGTTTGTTGCTGAAGTTTAGGCAGCCCGCGCCACAGCGCAAAGGCCAGCAGCACCATCAATACGGTCGCAACCCAGTACACCGTGCGCCAGCCGCCGAGGCTTGCCAGCAGCCCCGCGACGGTGCGCGCCAGCAAAATGCCGAGCAGCAGGCCACTCATCACCGTACCCACCACTTTGCCGCGTTTTTCCGGTGCGGCGAGCGTTGCCGCAAGCGGAACCAGCAGTTGTGCGACAACCGAAAACAGCCCGGTGAGTGTCGTGCCAAGAATCATCATCGCCAGCGAACTGCTGTTGGCGGTAATCAGCATTCCCCCTGCGGCAAGAAGCGTCATGGTGACAATCAGCGTGCGGCGTTCGAACATATCGCCCAGCGGCACAAGAAACAGCAGCCCTGCGGCGTAGCCAAGCTGCGCGGCGGTGACGATAAACCCCGCCTGACCGGCGCTGAGCGCAAAGTTCCGCGCGATGGTTTCCAGCAGCGGCTGAGCGTAATAGTTACTGGCGACCGCCAACCCTGTGGCGATGGACATTAAGGCGATAAGTGCCGGGCTAAGCCCGTGAGCAGGTTTAGTCATTGTGATGAAAGTGTGAGGAAGAATATTAGCGATAATAACGAAAGGCGTGCAGGAGAGGGGAAATGTCGCGTAGCGGATTGTGCTTTTTACGGCCTACAGCGTGTGTAGGCCGGATATCGCCACGCCGCCATCCGCTGGCGGCGTGATTAACTTACTTCTGTGCTGCCAGTGCTTCTTTAATCCAACC